>NZ_RQVA01000011.1:0-70373 GCF_003992255.1 Veillonella sp. CHU110
AGAAGGCTTACGTTTCGCGATCCGCGAAGGTGGCCATACAGTAGGCGCTGGTGTTGTTACAGCTATCGAAGCATAATCTAACTGATAGATTATCTATATAAACCGTGCAATCAAGGAGCGGCAGTCCTGCCGCTCTTAGGTTGTGTATAAACTATGATATAGAAGGTTGCCCTCGCGAGGGAGAATTTCTATGGAGCAGTTCATTCTGGAAATGGACGAAGGGAGATATATAACAATGGCAAAACAACAAAAAATTCGTATTCGCTTAAAAGCATATGATCACAAAGCATTAGATCAAAGCGCGCAACGCATCGTAGAAGTTGCAAAACGCAATGGCGCATTGGTTTCTGGACCAATTCCATTGCCAACAGAAAAAAACATTTTCACGATTCTTCGTTCTCCACATGTTAACAAAGATTCCCGTGAACAATTCGAAATGCGTACACATAAACGCTTAGTAGAAATTATTGAACCAAATTCGAAAACAGTAGATGCAATCACTCGCTTAGATTTGCCAGCTGGTGTATCTATTGAAATAAAATTATAAGAAATAAGGAGGTGCGATTATGTCTAAAGCTATTTTGGGTAAAAAGTTAGGAATGACTCAAGTCTTCACAACTGAAGGCAAACTAGTTCCTGTCACTGTAGTGGAAACTACACCTAGCGTAGTAGTGCAAGTAAAAACTGTTGAATCCGACGGTTACAATGCAGTACAGCTTGGTTACGGTTCCATTAAAGAAAAACATTTAACTAAACCTGTAAAAGGCCAGTTCGATAAAGCCGGCGTAGCGCCAGTTAAATATCTTCGTGAACTTCGCCTTGCTGAAGCAACTGATTACACAGTGGGCCAAACTCTGGCAGCTGATATCTTCGCAGAAGGTGAGCTAGTAGATGTTGTGGGTACAGGTAAAGGTAAAGGTTTCGCTGGTACAATCAAGCGTCATAACTTTAGCCGTGGTCCTGAAACTCATGGTTCCAAATCTCATCGTGAACCAGGTTCCATCGGTCCAATGATCTCCGGTGGCGGCGGTAAAGTATTTAAAGGTAAAAAACTTCCTGGACAAATGGGTGGTGGCAGAGTTACTGTACAACGTCTATCTGTTGTAAAAGTTGATACTGAACGTAACCTTTTATTAATCAAAGGTGGCATCCCTGGTGCTAAAGGTAGCCTAGTGATGGTTCGCAACACAGTAAAACCTGTTAAATAACTAATTGTCGAAAGGAGGATACATAATGCCAACAGTAACTAAATACAACATGTCCGGCGCTAAGGTCGGAGAAATCCAGTTGAATGATGCAGTATTCGGTGTTGAAGTAAACGCTGCTGTTATGCATCAAGCCGTAGTTCGTCAATTGTCTAACGAACGACTTGGTACACATGCAACAAAAACTCGAGGAGAAGTACGCGGTGGCGGTAAAAAACCTTGGAGACAAAAAGGTACAGGCCGTGCTCGTGCTGGTTCTAGCCGTTCCCCAATTTGGGTAGGTGGTGGTATCACTTTTGGTCCACAACCACGTAGCTACTACAAAGCTATGCCTCGTAAAGCTAGACGCTTAGCAGTTAAATCTGCATTATCTGATAAAGTAAATAACAGCGAATTGTTCGTAATCGACGAATTGAAATTAGCTGCACCAAAAACTAAAGAAGTATTAAACGTTCTTAACAACTTTAAAGTTGGTGACGCAAAAGTTCTTTTCATCACTGATGGTGATGTAAATGTGGAATTGTCCGCTCGTAACATTCAAGGTGTGAAAGCGCTTCCATACACGAATATCAATATCTTCGATTTATTGCATCACGACAAACTCTTCATCGCTGAAGGTGCTATTGCAAAAATTGAGGAGGTGCTTGGATAATGAACAAATTTGATGTATTAATTCGTCCAATCATTACAGAAAAAACAACTTTGTTAATGCAAGAAAACAAATACACTTTCCAAGTTCCTTTGAATGCGAACAAAGTAGAAATCCGTAAAGCTGTTGAATCTATCTTCAACGTAAAAGTAGAAAAAGTAGCCACAATCCGTGTATTAGGAAAAACTAAACGCATGGGTCGCACAATGGGTAAACGTAGCGATTATAAAAAAGCTATCGTAACTTTAAAAGCTGGCGAAACTATTGAATTATTTGAAGGTGTATAAGAGTCTAGTAAGGAGGCCCAATAATGGCAATTAAATCATTTAAACCGTACTCCGCTGGTCGTCGGTTTATGACAGTGTCTGCCTTTACTGAAATTACAGCAAGCAAACCTGAAAAATCCTTGCTCGCGAAAGTAACTTCTAAAGGTGGTCGTAATAACACTGGTAAAATGACAGTACGTCATCAAGGTGGCGGTCATAAACGTCAATACCGTATTATTGACTTCAAACGTACTAAAGATAATATCCCAGCTCGCGTAGCTACAATCGAATACGATCCTAACCGTAGTGCTCGTATCGCATTGTTAAACTATGCAGATGGCGAAAAACGTTATATCATTGCTCCACATGGTCTTAAAGTGGGTGATGTAGTTTACTCCGGTCCTGAATCCGATATTAAACCAGGTAACGCGTTACCATTGGCTAATATCCCATTGGGTACTCAAGTACACAACATCGAAATGAAAATCGGCAAAGGCGGACAAATTGTTCGTTCTGCTGGTACTTCCGCTCAATTAATGGCGAAAGAAGGCAACTACGCATTACTTCGTTTACCATCTGGTGAACTTCGTCGTGTACGTGTAGAATGCCGTGCTACAGTAGGTGTTGTATCTAACATTGACCATGAAAATATCACTATTGGTAAAGCTGGCCGTCAACGTTGGAAAGGCATTCGTCCTGGCAACCGCGGTGTTACAATGAACCCTTGTGACCATCCACATGGTGGTGGTGAAGGTAAATCTCCAGTAGGTCGTAAACATCCTGTTACACCTTGGGGTAAACCAGCTCATGGCGTTAAAACTCGCGATAAAAAGAAAGCTTCTAGCAAGCTAATCGTTAAACGTCGTACAAAATAGGATATAGGAAGGAGATATAACAGTGTCCAGATCAATTAAAAAAGGCCCTTTTGTCGCAGAATCTCTTCTGAAGAAAATTGATGCCTTAAATGAAACTAATGATAAAAAAGTAGTAAAAACCTGGTCCCGTGCATCTACTATTTTCCCACAATTTGTAGGCCATACGATTGCTGTGCATGATGGTCGCAAACATGTACCTGTATTCATTACAGAAGATATGGTAGGTCATAAATTAGGTGAGTTCGCTCCTACACGTACTTATAAAGGACATGGTAAGGACGAAAAAACTACAGGCAGAAAATAGGAGGATTTAACATGGAAGCAAAAGCAATCGCTAGACATATTCGTATTGCGCCTCGTAAAATCCGCATCGTTGCAGATTTAGTGCGCGGTAAAAACATCGGCGAAGCATTTGCCATCTTGAAGTTTACTCCGAAAGTTGGCGCCGATGTAGTAACTAAAGTTTTGACATCTGCTATTGCAAATGCAGAACACAATTTTGATATGAATGTAGATAATCTTTATGTGTCCGAGATCTTCGTTGATCAAGGCCCAACAATGAAACGCATTCATCCTCGTTCCCGTGGACAGGCTTTCAAAATTTTGAAACGTTCTAGCCACGTAACAGTAGTTGTTAAAGAAAGAGCTTAATCGAAGGAGGGAAACAGAGTGGGTCAAAAAGTAAATCCACATGGCTTGCGTGTTGGTATCGTAAAAGATTGGGACGCAAAATGGTATGCTGATAAAGATTTCGCATCTAACCTTCATGAAGACGTTAAAATTCGTAACTTCTTGAAGAAAACACTTTTCATTGCTGGTATTTCCCGCATTGAAATTGAGCGTACAAATAAACGTATTAAATTAACAATCCACACAGCTAAACCAGGTATGGTTATCGGTAAAGGTGGACAAGGTATCGAAGATATCCGTAAAGAATTAAAACGTTTCACAGATAAACAAATCGATGTAAATATTGCTGAAATTAAACAAGTAGACATGGAAGCTCAACTTGTTGCTGAAAGTATTGCAGGACAATTGGAACGCCGCGTAAGCTTCCGTCGCGCAATGAAACAAGCAGTTGGACGTACTATGCGTTTAGGCGCTAAAGGTATCAAAGTAATGGTATCCGGTCGTCTTGGCGGTGCAGAGATCGCTCGTAGCGAATCTTACCGCGAAGGTTCCATTCCACTTCACACACTTCGTGCTAATATCGACTACGCAACAGCAGAAGCACATACAACATATGGTTGTATCGGTATTAAAGTATGGATCTACAAAGGTGAAGTTTTGCCAGAAGCTAAACAAACATCTAAAAAGGAAGAAGGTGACAACTAATGCTAATTCCAAAGCGCGTAAAACATCGTAAACAATTCCGCGGTCGTATGAAAGGCCGTGCAATGCGTGGTAACAAAGTTGCTCATGGTGATTTCGGTTTAGTAGCATTAGAGCCATCTTGGATCACAAACCGTCAAATCGAAGCAGCCCGTATTGCTATGACACGTTACATTAAACGTGGTGGTAAAGTTTGGATTAAAATTTTCCCTGATAAACCAATCACTGCAAAACCAGCAGGCGTTCGTATGGGTTCCGGTAAAGGTTCTCCAGAAAAATGGGTAGCAGTAGTTCGCCCAGGACGTGTAATGTTTGAAATGAACGGCGTGGCAGAAGAAGTGGCTCGTGAAGCTATGCGTCTTGCAAGCCATAAACTTCCAATCAAAACGAAGTTCGTTGTTAAGGGTAAAGAATTGGGTGGTGACGTAAATGAAGGTTAATGACATTCGCAATTTGAGCGCTGCCGAGTTGAACACTAAAGTTTCCGAATTGAAAGAAGAGTTGTTTAACCTACGTTTTCAACTCGCTACTGGTCAATTAGAAAATCCAATGCGTATCCGTGAAGTTAAAAAAACTATCGCTCGTATCAAAACTGTACAACGAGAAGAAGAAATTAAAGGTAACGCATAATAACAAATTTTGTTTGGATTGAATAGGAGGCTTAAAGTCGTGGCAGAAGTAAGAAATGTACGAAAAGCACGTGTAGGTAAAGTTGTAAGCAACAAAATGGATAAAACAGTTGTTGTACAAATCGATCGTAAAGTACCTCACGAATTATATAGCAAGCCAATGGTAACAAGCAAACGTTTTAAAGCTCATGATGAAAATAACGAATGCTTAGTTGGCGATATCGTAAAAATCGTAGAAACTCGTCCATTATCTAAAGATAAACGTTGGAGAGTTGTAGAAATTATTGAAAGACAAAAATAATCAGTGATGTAAGGAGGAAAAGTCATGATCCAGCAACAAACAATTTTGAATGTTGCCGATAACACTGGTGCGAAACGCATTATGTGCATCCAAGTGATGGGCGGTTCTTACCGTAAATTTGGCAATATTGGTGACGTAATCGTTGCTTCTGTAAAAGATGCATCACCCGGTGGCGTTGTCAAGAAAGGCGACGTAGTTAAAGCCGTTATTGTTCGTTCTAAAAAAGGCATCCGTCGTCAAGATGGTTCCTATATCCGTTTCGATGAGAACGCTGCTGTAGTTATTAAAGACGACAAAAGCCCTCGCGGAACACGTATTTTCGGACCTGTAGCAAGAGAACTTCGTGAAAAAGACTTCATGAAAATTATCTCCCTTGCTCCAGAAGTGTTATAAGAAGGAGGAGCTCAACATGTCCCAAAAACTACATGTTAAAAAAGGTGATACAGTTGTTGTTATCTCCGGCAAGGAAAAAGGTAAACAAGGCGAAATCATCGCTGTTGATATCAAAAAAGAACGAGTAACTGTAAAAGGTCTTAACCTAGTTAAACGTCATACGAAACCTAGCCAAGCGAACCCTCAAGGTGGCATCATCGAAAAAGAAGGTACAATCCATGCTTCTAACGTAATGGTGTTAGATCCTGAGCAAAAAGTTCCAACGCGTACTAAAAAAGTTGAGGAAAATGGTTCTTTAGTTCGTGTAGCTGTTAAAAGTGGCGCTAAACTTTAATTGATAAGGAAAGGAGGTCTTTTACAAAATGTCTCGTTTACAAGAAAAATATACTTCTGAAATTAAGAAGGCTTTACAAGAGAAATTCCAATATGGAAACGTAATGGAAATTCCTAAATTAGAAAAAATCGTAATCAATATCGGCGTAGGCGATGCTGTTGGTAACTCCAAAGCATTGGATTCTGCTGTTAAAGATTTAGAAATCATTGCTGGTCAAAAAACAGTTGTAACTCGCGCGAAAAAATCCATTGCGAACTTCAAAGTTCGTGAAGGTATGCCTCTTGGCACAAAAGTAACTCTTCGTGGCGAACGCATGTACGAATTCCTCGATAAATTGATTAATGCGGCATTGCCTCGCGTACGTGACTTCCGTGGTATCAGCGCTAAAGCGTTTGACGGTCGTGGTAACTACGCATTAGGCCTAAAAGAGCAATTAATCTTCCCTGAAATCGAATACGATCAAGTTGAACGTGTTACAGGTATGGATATCATCTTCGTAACAACAGCTAACACTGACGAAGAAGCTCGTGAATTATTGGCACAATTCGGCATGCCTTTTGAAAAATAATTAGGAGGAAACGATAGATGGCTAAAAAATCTATGATCGAACGTGAGAAAAAACGTGCACGTATCGTTGCAAAATATGCAGCAAAACGCGAAGCGTTAAAAGCAGCAGGCGATTATGAAGGTTTATCCAAATTACCTGCCAACGCATCCCCAACACGCTTGCACAATCGTTGCAACTTAACAGGTCGTCCTCATGGTTATATGCGTAAATTCGGTATTAGCCGTATTGCGTTCCGTGAATTGGCGTACAAAGGACAAATCCCTGGCGTGAAAAAAGCTAGTTGGTAATAGGATAACGAGAGGAGGTTTTTAGAAGATGGTAATGACAGATCCAATTGCGGATATGCTGACTCGCATCCGTAATGCAAACTCTGCACTTCATGAAACAGTTGAAATCCCTGCTTCTAAAATGAAGGCTGCTGTATTAGCTATCCTTAAAGACGAAGGTTTCGTTAAGGAAGTTGAAACAGTTGAAAATGAAAAACATGCTACTTTGAAAGTAACATTGAAATATGGTTCTAATAATGAAAAAGTAATTACCGGTATTAAACGTATCTCTAAACCAGGCCTACGTGTATACGCGAAAAAGGAAGAACTTCCTCGTGTACTTGGCGGTTTAGGTATTGCAGTTATTTCTACATCTAAAGGCATTATGAGCGACAAACAAGCTCGTAAAGAAGGCTTAGGTGGCGAAGTAATTGCTTACGTATGGTAATCATAGCAATAGGAGGTAGAAAGAATGTCACGTGTCGGTAGAATGCCTATCGAGATCCCAGCTGGCGTAACAGTATCTCAAAACGAGCATACGTTAACAGTTAAGGGTGCAAAAGGTGAATTAACTCGTACTTTCCATCCAGACATCAACATTACTGTAGAAAACAACCTAATCACAGTAACTCGTCCTAGCGATGGAAAAGAACACCGTTCTTTACACGGTTTAACTCGTGCTCTTGTTGCAAATATGGTAACAGGCGTACATGAAGGCTTTACTAAAACTTTAGAAATCAATGGCGTTGGTTACAGAGCAGCTAAGCAAGGTAACAAGCTTGCTTTAACATTGGGCTTCTCCCATCCAGTTGAGATGGAAGCTCCTGCTGGTATTACAATCGAAGTTCCAGCTCCTAATAAAATCGTTGTTACAGGCGCAGACAAAGAAGTTGTTGGTGCAGTAGCAGCTGATATCCGTAAATGGAGAAAACCAGAACCTTACAAAGGTAAAGGTATCCGTTACGAAGGCGAAGTTGTTCGTCGTAAAGCAGGTAAAGCTGGCGCTAAAGGTAAGTAATAACAGTTTACATTAGAAAGGAGTGGACATCTTGGCAGGAACATCCAAACGCAAAATTGCTCGTGCAAAACGTCATTTACGTTTACGTCGTCACATTTCCGGTACGGCTGCACGTCCTCGCTTGAACGTATTCCGTTCTCTAAGCAATATTTATGCTCAAGTCATTGATGACGTAGCTGGCAAAACATTAGTATCTGCTAGCTCTCAAGATAAAGAATTAAATCTTTCCTACGGCGGTAACGTAGCTGCTGCTAAAGCAGTTGGTGAAGCTGTTGCGAAAAAAGCAATCGCTGCAGGTATCGATACAGTAGTATTCGATCGCGGTGGTTACATTTATCATGGTCGTGTAGCAGCCCTTGCAGAAGGCGCTCGTGAAGCAGGCTTAAAATTCTAAGAAGGAGGAACTATAGACATGGCAAGAATTGATTACACAACTCTTGATCTTAAAGAAAGAGTAGTATTCATCAACCGCGTAGCCAAAGTTGTAAAAGGTGGTCGTCGTTTTTCCTTCAGCGCCCTTGTAGTTGTTGGTGATGGCAACGGTCATGTAGGTGTTGGCTTAGGTAAAGCTGCGGAAGTACCTGATGCAATCCGTAAAGGTATTGATGATGCTAAGAAAAACCTTATTCATGTTGTTATTAAAAATGGTACAATCCCTCACACAGTTACAGGAACATTCGGCGCAGGCCGCGTATTCTTGAAACCAGCTGCTGAAGGTACTGGAGTTATCGCTGGTGGCCCAGTTCGTGCCGTATTGGAATTAGTAGGTGTTCGTAACATCTTGACTAAATCCTTGGGATCTTCTAACCCTAACAACATGGTTCGCGCAACACTAGAAGGTTTATCTCAATTGAAACGAGCTCAAGACGTAGCTGCACTTCGTGGCAAAACTCTTGAAGAAATTTACGGTTAATAAGGAGACCTATGATGGCACAAGTTAAAGTAACATTAACAAAAAGCTTAATCGGTCGTCCTGCAGATCAACGTGCGACTGTTAAAGCTCTTGGATTGAAAAAAACTAACTCTCAAGTAGTTAAAGAAGTAACACCTCAAATCGAAGGTATGCTTCATAAAGTAAGACATTTAGTAAAAGTAGAAGAAGTATAATAGATAAGGAGGTGCACGAATGAAACTTCATGAATTAGCTCCGGCTGCAGGTTCCAAAAAAACTCGTACTCGTGTAGGTCGTGGTCTTGGATCCGGTTTAGGTAAAACTTCCGGTCGTGGTCAAAAAGGTCAAAATTCTCGTAGTGGTGGCGGTGTGCGCACTGGCTTCGAAGGTGGCCAAATGCCTCTTTATCGTCGTTTACCAAAACGTGGTTTCAAAAATATCTTTGCACTTCAATATGCAGAAGTTAATGTATCCCAATTGAATCGTTTCGAAGACGGTGCAACTGTTGATCCAGTAGCTCTTATTGAAGCTGGTATTTTGAAAAATGTACGTGATGGTATCCGTATCCTTGGTAACGGAACTTTAGAACGTAAATTAACTGTTATCGCTAACGGTTTCACAAAATCTGCAGTAGAAAAAATCGAAGCAGCAGGTGGAAAAGTAGAGGTGATCTAGGGTGCTAGCTAGCCTCTTGAACATCACAAAAGTAACGGAATTACGAAACAAAGTAGCCTATACATTGCTTATGTTCATTGTCTTTCGCTTAGGTATCCATATCCCGGTACCTGGCGTAGAGGCATCTGTTATTGAAAGCTTATTCACTAGTGGTAACTTATTCGGTTTACTGGATTTGTTTGCCGGTGGTGCATTAAGTAAATTCTCTATCTTTGCAATGAGTATTACACCATACATCAATGCATCGATTATCATGCAATTGTTGGGAGCTGTAATACCGACATTTGAAGCGTGGAGCAAAGACGGAGAAGAAGGGCGTAAAAAAATTGCTAAAGTAACACGATATGGTACAGTTGTACTTGGCTTTATCCAAGCCTTTGGTATGACATATGCCTTGCGTGCTAGCAATGCGCTGATAGACAATAGCTTCATGTCTGTTATTTTGATTTCCATCATCCTCACAGCAGGTACTTGTCTGTTGATGTGGATTGGGGAACAAATTACAGCTCATGGCATAGGTAATGGTATTTCACTCATTATCTTTGCAGGTATCGTGGCTCGATTCCCTGACGGAGTTCAAACCATATACCAATACCTACAAGTAGGTACAATCAATGTATTTCAAGCGGTTCTATTTGCTATCATTGCGGTAGCTATGATCGTTCTTGTAATTGCTGTGACACAAGGCCAACGTCGTATTCCTATCCAATACGCTAAACGCGTAGTAGGAAGAAAAATGTATGGTGGTCACTCAACATTCCTGCCGTTGAAAGTCAATCAAGCAGGGGTTATTCCCATTATCTTTGCGTCATCCATATTGATGTTCCCAGCCACATTGGCTCAATTTGTTCAAGTACCTTGGGTACAAACCGTAGCAAGTTATTTCCAATGGGGAACGCCGATACAAACTATTTTGTATGCTGTATTGATTTTATTTTTTACATACTTCTATACAGCCATCTCTATCAATATTACGGATATGGCAGATAATATGAAAAAACACGGTGGTTTTATCCCAGGTATTCGCCCAGGAAAACCGACTGCTGATTATGTGGACCGAGTAATGACTCGCATCACATTAGTAGGTGCATTTTTCTTAGCTTTTGTGGCAATCCTACCAAATATGATTGGTGGATTGACTGGCATTCAAGGTGTGTACTTTGGTGGTACAGCGCTACTGATCGTAGTGGGTGTAGCATTAGACACAATGCAACAAGTAGAATCTTTAGTGTTAACACGCCAATATAAGGGCTTTGTGAAATAGGAGATAATGATATGTATATTTTATTAATGGGGCCTCCAGGTGCTGGTAAAGGCACACAGGCAGCTCGTCTAATTGAAAAATATGGTATCCCTCAAATTTCTACAGGTGACATGTTCCGTGCCGCTGTGAAAGAATCTACTCCATTAGGATTAGAGGCTAAGAAATATATGGATGCTGGACAATTAGTGCCAGATAGCGTTACCATTGGCATCGTTCGTGAACGCTTGTCCAAGGATGACTGTAAAGCAGGTTTCATTTTAGATGGCTTCCCTCGTACAACAGCACAAGCTGTTTCTTTGGACGCGATTTTAAAAGAAATGAATATCGTCCTTGATGCTGTACTTAATTTAAGTGTTCCATCTGAAGAGTTGGTTCGACGCATCAGTGAACGAGCACGTCTTGAAAATCGTGATGATGACAAACCAGAAACAGTACAAAAGCGTCTTGCTGTATACGAAGAGTCTACTAAACCATTGATCGATTATTATCGCAATAGCGGTCAATATGTAGAAATCGACGGCTTACAAGATGTGGACACAGTATTTGCAAATATCGTTAAGGCTTTGGAGAAATAATCAATGATTATTTTTAAATCGCCCGAAGAAATTGAGCATATCCGTAAGGCATCTCAACTTACAGCAGCAACGTTAACCGAGCTTGCTAAACTAGTAAAGCCGGGCGTTTCAACGCTTGAGTTAGACCAATTTGCCGAAGAATATATTCGCAGTCATGGAGGAATTCCTAGCTGCATAGGTTACTATGGGTATCCGGCAACTATCTGTGCTTCCGTAAATCATGAAGTAGTACATGGGATTCCTAGCGCATCTCGTATACTCAAAGATGGTGATGTCATCAGCATCGATTTAGTATCATCTATTAATGGATATCATGGAGATTCAGCAATTACCGTTCCAGTAGGAGAGGTAAAACCTAAAGTGTATGAGTTGCTTAAAGTCACAGAAGAATGTCTATTTAAAGGCATTGAACAAGCTGTAGCTGGCAATCATGTAGGAGATATTTCTCATGCTGTACAATCTCATGCAGAACGCCATAGATATGGTGTTGTACGAGATTTTGTAGGGCATGGCTTAGGAAAAAATATGCACGAAGACCCTCAGATTCCAAATTATGGTACTAAGGGCAAAGGTCCAGAACTTAGACCAGGAATGGTCATCTGTATTGAGCCAATGATTACTATGGGCACGCACAAAGTAAGAGTGCTTGAAGATAACTGGACAGCAGTGACAATGGATCGAAAACCTGCTGCTCACTTTGAACATACTGTAGCCATTACAGAACATGGTACAGAAATACTTACATTGCGTGATACACCGAGGTTAATACAATAACCAGTAACCGGAGGATAAAGATATGTCAAAAGAAGACGTTATTGAAGTGGAAGGTACGGTCGTTGAGGCATTACCGAATGCCATGTTCCAAGTAGAATTGGAAAATGGTCATATCGTTTTGGCTCATGTGTCAGGTAAAATGCGTATGAATTTTATCCGTATCCTTCCTGGTGATAAAGTTACTATGGAACTGACACCATATGACTTAAGCCGTGGTCGCATCACCTATCGCTTTAAATAAGCATAGGGTCCACAAAGGAGGTACTTATGAAGGTTAAACCATCAGTTAAAAAGATATGCGAAAAATGTAAAATTATTAAACGTAAAGGCCGCGTAATGGTTATTTGCGAAAACCCAAAACATAAACAAAAACAAGGATAATTGATAGGAGGTGGATGAATAGATGGCACGTATAGCCGGTGTAGATTTACCACGTGACAAACGTGTGGAAATTGGTTTAACTTATATTTACGGTATCGGTCTTACTCTTTCTAAAGAAGTATTAGCTAAAACTGGTATCAACCCTGATACTCGCGTTCGTGATTTAAGTGAAGATGAAGTAGCTAAAATCCGTGAACTTCTTGATGCAGAGTATAAAGTAGAAGGTGATCTTCGTCGTGAAGAAGCCCTTAACATTAAACGCTTAATTGAAATCAACTCCTATCGCGGTAAACGTCATCGTATGGGACTACCTTGCCGTGGTCAACGTACGAAGACAAATGCTCGTACTCGTAAGGGTCCTCGTAAAGCAATCGCAGGTAAGAAGAAATAATAAAGGAGGGATATTGTGGCTAAGAAAACAGTTAGATCCAAAAGAAAAGAAAAGAAACATATCGAATCTGGTGCAGCGCATATTCGCTCCACTTTTAACAACACTATCGTTACAGTAACAGACGTAAACGGTAATGCTCTTTCTTGGGCATCTGCTGGTGGTCTAGGTTTCCGTGGTTCCCGTAAATCCACTCCATTTGCAGCACAAATGGCAGCTGAACAAGCAGCGAAAGCAGCTATGGAACACGGTCTTCGCACTGTAGAAGTATTTGTTAAAGGTCCAGGATCTGGTCGTGAAGCAGCGATTCGTGCGTTGCAAGCAGCTGGTCTTGAAGTAACTAGCATTAAAGATGTGACTCCAATTCCTCATAACGGCTGTCGTCCTCCAAAACGTCGTCGCGTATAATCTGAGCTATATACTTAGAATAGTGACAAGTTTTAGAGGAGGGTATACCTGATGAGCGAAGAAAAAAAACTAAGAATCGAGAAAGTACATATGACCGAAGATGGTCGTTACGGTAAATTCGTATGTGAACCATTAGATCGTGGTTATGGTATTACTCTCGGTAATAGCTTGCGTCGCATTTTGCTTTCATCCTTAGATGGAGCAGCAATTACTTCCATCAAGATTAACGATGTACTTCATGAGTTCTCTACGATTGAAGGTGTTCGTGAGGATGTATCCGATATTATTCTGAATCTTAAACAGTTGTGCCTTCGCATTGATGAAGAAGCACCTGTTCCGATGGAGGTTCATATTGATGTTCGTAAAGATGGAGTATTAACGGCGGCTGATTTGATTCAATTCATGCCACCTGAAATTGAAGTCTTAAATCCAGAACTAGTCATTGCTACAATGGATGAAGCAGCTCATCTTGTAATGGATGTGCGTATCGAACGCGGTAAAGGATATGTACCATCTACTAAGAATAAACGAGAAGATGATCAAATTGGACAAATTCCTATTGATTCTATTTTCTCGCCAATTCTACGAGCTAAATATGAAGTCAGTGATGTCCGTGTGGGCAACGAAATGGACTTTGATAAGCTTACACTAGAAGTTTGGACAAATGGTTCCATCAGTGCTTCCGATGCTATTGCCAAATCTGCAGCAATTATGATTTCCTATTTAGGAAACTTCACACGCTTAGCTCACTCTCATGATATGATTGATATCGGAGATAATGACGCTGAGTTGACAACTGCTGGAGGACAAGAAAATAGCGAAGTAGAAGCTGAATCTAATGGACCAACGACAATTCCTATTGAAGATCTTGAGTTGTCTGTTCGTGCTTTCAATTGCTTGAAACGCGCTAACATTCATACAATCGGTGACTTAACTGGTAAAACAGAAGATGAACTAGGAAAAATCCGCAATTTAGGGAAAAAATCTGTAGATGAAATTCTAGAGAAATTGAAATCATATAATGATAGCAATGAGTCCCTAACATCTCAAAGCGAATAAGAGGAGAAAGACTAATGGCATACAGAAAATTAGGCCGCAACAGTTCCGCTCGTAAAGCGTTGTTTCGCGGTATGGTAACATCTCTCTTCGTACATGAACGCATTGAAACAACAGAAGCAAAAGCAAAAGAGCTTCGCAAATATGTTGATGAAATGATTACATTGGGCAAACGTGGCGACTTACATGCTCGTCGTCAAGTTCTTGCTTTTCTTATGAACGAAGATGCAGTAAAAAAATTATTTGATGAAATTGCTCCAAAATATGCTGAGCGCAACGGTGGTTACACTCGTGTAATCAAACTTGGCCTTCGTAAAGGCGATGCAGCTCCATTGGCTATTCTTGAGCTTGTATAATCAACAGCAATCTGGTTGTAATAGGATGAGTTTCACTCATTCTGTTGCAGCCTTTTTTGCTTTATAAGCAAAAAAGCGACTCTGTCCGGTAGGATGGAGTCGCTGTTTTGGTATTAATTAAATTGTGTTTCCTCTACTTCCAAGAATCCGAAGTATTCCATACGTCGAATCATTTCTTCGTAGAACGCAAGGATCATGGTGTATTTGGTGGACTGTTGTAAGGCTAGAGGGCTAATGGATTCTTCTGTCATAGCCTCGTAGATTTTGCACATTACATCGTGTTTGGTCGTTGGTTTGCTGAGGAGTTTCATGAACTCTAAATCTTCTTCATTAAAATCATTAATCGGATCATTGTAGCGATTGCCAGGGTAGATGTAAGCGTTCACACCTTCTTGTGGCATAATCTCTACGAATGGAATATAACGCTCAGGGATGTAGCTTTTCTTCTCTTTAAAAATATGATGTTTGAAAGGATGTTCTGTTTCCAACACGGACAGGCTGATGCCACCTTGAATGATATGTTCTACTAGGAATTGATAGAACAATGGTAAGCACATGTCAGGAATGGTATGTTCTCCTGTATAGGTCACTAATGTATTGTTTTTTACATAGAAATGAGGACCTTCTTGTTGGAATAAATTTGCCAAGCCTTTAGCTATAGATTCAGTATGATCAGTATTGCCGGAAGTATCACTAGCGTTATCATTAGATGAATTAGCAGGATTAGTATCGCTATTGGTATTTGCTACACTTTCATGAACATGATTTGCATCTGTTACAGAGATAGGCATCCGTTTTGCTAAGTCTTCAAAAATGGGTTCTAAATGCTCTGATGGAATGCGTAGGGTGAATAGGAATTGTTCCAAGCTGTGTTGGAAGCCTGCATCAGTGACAGATGTTTCTGTGATGCGTTTTGGCGTAGCCCCTTTGTGGGTGAACAAGGATTTGCGGAATGCTGTGTTCAGCATGAAGTCGATGTACTGTTCTCGTGCCAATGAGTCATGCGGGGCTAGGTCTTGTAATCTAGTGCGTAATGTTTCGTCATACACATCAGGGAATGATAAATTCAAATCGCAGTCACAGAGATAGGTGAACCCATGCTCTGCCATATGGTCCATGCATTGGTGAAAGTACACTGGTGTGTTCACTGGCTCTAAATGGTCGTGACCTACATAGCAATCTTGTTTTTGTAATGTTTGGCGCAAGGACTGTAAAAATGATGCCTGTTGGTTTTTTACCGTATCGTACTCAAGCATAAGAGCGCCTAGCTTACTAGCTATCGTTTTACTGTGGCGAACTTTTTCACGATGGTTCAAGGTGTCGATATCTTTATTGGCAAACTCCAAGAGAGCGCGAACACTGTCCATCTTATGCCAACCTGGATAGGTGTTATAGGACATGTACAAGATACCGTTCTCTGCTAGATGTTGTTTGCAGAGGTGAAGGAAATTGTCTTTCGTTTCCTCGTCTACCCAAGAATAGAACCCATGAGCGATGATGTAATCGTAAGTACCGAGCTGTACGTGGCTTTCATTCACATCACCTTCTAACAAGTCAAGGTTTGTGATACCTAATTGGTCGATGTAGGTCTTGCCTACGTCCACTTGGGTGGGGGCAATTTCAATGCCTGTGAAAGTCGCCCTTGGATAGAAGAGGGCCTGGGATATTAAATTACCGCCGTAGGAAGATCCGATTTCCAAAATACGAGCTGTGCTAGCAGGAGCCGGTGAAAGACCTAATAGACGAGCGTAACTTTCAAGGAATGGAGCAGACGCATACGGGAAAGGTTGGGACAGATACCCTAAGTCAGCGTAGATTTCTTTAGCTTGCTCTTTAGTCATTCGTGTGTTGTATCGCATAAAAACTCCTTTATTCTCTGAAGTGTCATAGTAGCCACTCATGAGTTATAGTGAGTGGTTTATTTCATATAGTTATATACTTATAAGTATATCAGAAATAGGGCAATTTATATACTGTTTAGATGTGACGTGAAAGATAGTATACAGGCTTGGTTTGCACACATGAATAAATGATACTCATTACTATATAAAAATGAATTATATAAAATATGACTAAAAAGTATAACCTATGTATTTTAGTCAATATTTTTCTTGCTTTAGTGTATTGAATCTGATATTATGAGGGAAAGATGAAACTGTAGCGGAAATTATCAGTTATGATACCTACACTTTATCCGTGTTATATATAATAAGTAGTCAGCAAATAAAAGGAGAATGATTATCATGAATCAGATTTTCAAAGTTGTCTATAGCGCAGCAAAACAATGCTATGTAGTAACATCGGAATTTGCGAAGTCGAATGGTAAAAAAGCAGCAATCGTGGCAGCTGCGTTGGTATTAACAAGTGGCGTGGGTGCTGTGAATGCAGATGATGTAGAGTCACGGTTAACAGATTTAGAGTCTAATGTTCGTACAATTAATGCTACGATTTCTAATATTCAAAATACTGTAGATAGTACAAGTGATGTACAAGTAGCTGCGAATAAACAAAAATCTGAATCTAACGAAACAGCGATTAATGCACTAACACCAAAGGTAACGACTTTGGAAAGTAAGGTGCAAGCTTTAGAAACCGGATCTACTGCAGGTGGACAAGCTAATACAGAACGAGATGGTAAAATCCAAGCTAATACAGAAAAATCAAATGCGAATGAAGCGGCCATCAATGAGTTAAAACCAAAAGTAGCAAAAAATACAGAAGACTTAGCTAAAGTAGATGGTAAAATCGATGGAGCTAGAGAAGCAGCTGTTACAGAAGCAGGTACAAAAGCAGATGAAAAAGTAGCAGCATTAAAAACTGAATTAGAACCAAAAATTGAAAAGGCTAAAACAGATGCGATTGCTGATGCAGAAGGTAAATTAGCGACTGCAAAAACAGACTTAGAAGGTAAAATTACTGCTGCAGAAGGTAAAATCACCGATGCCAAAACAGATTTAGAAGACAAAATCACTAAAGCAAAAGAAGCAGCGATTGCTGATGCAGATGGTAAATTAGGTACTGCAAAAACAGACATAGAAGGTAAAATTACTGCTGCAGAAGGTAAAATCACCGATGCTAAAACAGATTTAGAAGATAAAATAAATAAAGCAAAAGAAGCAGCTATTGCCGATGCAGACGGTAAATTAGGTACTGCAAAAACAGACTTAGAAGGTAAAATTACTGCTGCAGAAGGTAAAATCACCGATGCTAAAACAGATTTAGAAGATAAAATCACTAAAGCAAAAGAAGCAGCGATTGCTGATGCAGATGGTAAATTAGGTACTGCAAAAACAGACCTAGAAGGTAAAATTACTGCTGCAGAAGGTAAAATCACCGATGCAAAAACTGAATTAGAAGGCAAAATTAATGATGCGAAAGCAGCAGCTATTGCTGATGCAGATGGTAAATTAGCTACTGCAAAAACAGAGTTAACAGGAAATATTGCGACAGCGAAAACAGAGGCTATTACAGAAGCAGGAACAAAAGCTGAAGAAAAAATTAATGAAGCAAAAACAGAGTTAACAGGAAATATTGCGACAGCGAAAACAGAAGCTATCACAGAAGCAGGAACAAAAGCTGTAGAAAAAATTAATGAAGCAAAAACAGAGCTAACAGGAAAAATTGATGATGCGAAAGCAGCAGCGATCGCTGATGCAGATGGTAAATTAGCAACAGCGAAGCAAGCTTTAGAAGCAAAAGATACAGAATTAACTAACAAAGTTACTGATCTAGAAGCTAAATATAACTCTGCCACTGATGTTAAAGCTGCTAATGATCGTTTTGAGAAACTTGAAGCTGCAGATAGAGAACATGATAAATCTATTTCTGGTATCAATAAAAGTATCTCAGATATAAATGGGGATATTAAAGATAATGCTGATGCTATTGATGCTAATACAAAGGCCATCGATAAAAACACGGATGAAATTGATGAGGCTAAAAAACTCCTTGTAGCTCATGATACAAGACTCGGTGAACTGAAAACTGCTATTGATGATACTGTTGATGATATTGCAGCTAATGCTGATGGTGTAAAAGATAATGCTGAAAAAATTCAATTACTTGGTCAAGGGTTAAAAGCAACTACAGAGGCTATCAAAGACAATGCAGATAAAATTAAAGCTGCAGGAGAAGGCTTAAAAGCAGTTACAGAAGCCATTGGCGATTTAGACAAAAAAATCGATGAGGATACTAAAAAAGCCAAAGACGATGCAGTTACAGAAGCCGGCACAAAAGCTGATGAAAAGATCACTGCGGCAAAAACAGAATTAACAGGAAAAATCACAGAAGCTAAAGATACAGCAACAGCAGCAGACGCTAAAGCTACAAAAGCTCAAGAGTCAGCAAGTACAGCAGATGCTAAAGCAGTTGAAGCAAAAGCAGCAGCAAAAGCAGCAGATGATAAAGCAGTTGAAGCTAAAAACGCAGCAGCTGCAGCAGTTCAAGCCGCTACTGAAAAATCTGCAACAGCAAAAACTGAGGCAGTAACAGAAGCTGGCACAAAAGCTGAAGAAAAAATTAATGCAGCTAAAACAGAGTTAACAGGCAAAATCGATACAGCAAAAGATGAAGCTATTACAACAGCTGGTAAAAATGCAGAAACAAAAATTGCAGCAGCTAAACAAGCACTAGAAACAAAATTCCAAGGATTAGACAATACTACTGTTAAGCTAGAAAAATACGATAAAGATATCGCAGCTCTTCAAGCTACTGAAAAAGCGCATGATGCACGTATCACTACAGTAGAAAAAGACGTAAAAGTAGTAGGTGCGAATGCAGCAGCCTTAGCAGCATTGAAACCGTTACAATACAACCCTGGTCAAACTACACAAATCATGGCAGGTGTGGGTACATATCGCGGACAAAGTGCAGTTGCATTAGGTGCTGCTCACTATACTAGTGAAAACTTGATGTACCATGCAGGGGTAAGTTTCGGCAACGGTAGTGGCACAATGGCTAATGCTGGTATTACTATTGGATTTGGTAGTGGTGAAACTGCAAAAGCTGAGTCTCCTAAAGTAGTTCAATTACAAAGTGCAGTAGATCGTTTAACAGCTGAAAATGAACAAGTAAAAGCAGCATTAAATGATCTTTATGCAAGATTACAAGCTAAATAATTACATAGATTAGTGTATCCAGCATAAGGGTATTTCGATTCCTTATAGCGTATCATACTATCTCTCCATACAGTAGGTATACTCTTTCGGGAGTATACCTACTGTTTTTCATTACTGTAGTAGAGGATACAGTACGTGTCGTTCCTAAGGACAATAAAAAGGCACCAATGCTATCTTTATGTTGTTAGAAGGAAACATTTTATTGTTAGGTATGGAAGAAATGATGCAGGACTTTCAGAAGGATAGACGTTATGCACGGCATAGTGATAGATAGGAGTAGGATTATATATGTCAACCTTTCAGAATCAAAATAGGTTGCCTATTGTATGAAAGCCCCCTACAAGGTATAATGAAAGAGATTGTAATACGAAGTAACAATTGTACTTACGTAGAGAGGAACGAGAATAAGAATGAATGAAATTATGATCGCTACGGACCATATGAGTCATGTCTATCAAGATGAAATGGGCCGTGAGGTACATGCCCTAAAGGATGTGAGTGTTCACATCAGGGAAGGGGAATTTGTCAGTATTATCGGAACCAATGGCAGTGGCAAGAGTACATTGGCCAAACATTTTAATGTATTGTTACAGCCTACATCTGGTACCGTTACCGTTTTAGGAATGGATACAAAAGATGAAAGCTTAATTTGGAATATTCGCCAGAATGTAGGGATGGTATTCCAAAATCCAGATAATCAAATCGTAGCGGCTATTGTAGAAGAAGATGTAGCCTTTGGACCAGAAAATTTAGGAGTACCAGCTCCAGAAATCCGTAAACGTGTGGATGCTGCGCTGGCTTCTGTGAATATGTCGGAGTATGCTTTACATGGACCGCATTTATTATCGGGTGGACAAAAACAACGCATTGCCATTGCTGGCGTATTAGCTATGAAGCCGAAGTGCATTATTTTAGATGAACCGACGGCTATGCTAGATCCAAAGGGACGTAAAGAAGTAATGGATACGGTATATCGACTCAATAAAGAGGAGGGGATTACCATTGTTTTCATTACCCACTTTATGGAAGAAGCGGCCTTAGCGGACCGTATCATTGTGATGAAACAAGGAGAAGTCATTGATGAAGGGGCGCCGAAAGAAGTGTTTATGAATGTAGATACTTTAAAAGGGTTAGGCCTTGATGTACCTGTGCCATCAGAAATTGCGGTGCGGTTACAAGATAAAGGTATTGCTATGCCAAGTGGTATTACTACGAATGAAGAGTTAGGGGAGGCCTTATGTCAATTCAATTAGAACATGTCACCTACACCTATGGACAGGGAACTCCTTTTGAAAAAACAGCTTTACATGATATTAACTTGACCATCCATGAAGGAGAATTTGTAGGGATCATTGGTCATACAGGGTCCGGTAAATCGACGTTGGTGCAACATTTAAATGGATTGTTACATCCTACGTCAGGGACTGTCACAGTGAATGGCGTTGACTTGGTGGGAAAAACAAAAGAAGTGAAAGAGACTCGCCATCAAGTAGGGATGGTCTTTCAATATCCAGAGCATCAATTATTTGAAGAAACCATAGCTAAAGATATTGCCTTTGGGCCACGCAATTTAGGATATGAGGATGCGGAAGTAGACCGTCGTGTGCGAGAAGCCATGGAATTTGTAGGTTTAGATTACGATACGTATGCAGATCGGTCACCTTTTCATTTATCGGGCGGACAAATGCGCCGTGTTGCCATTGCAGGTGTCATCGCTTTGGACCCATCCTATTTAATTCTTGATGAACCATCTGCGGGACTAGATCCATTTGGTCGAGAAGAAATTTTTGGAGAAATTATGAAATTACACAAGGAGAAAGGAATTACTGTGATCCTTGTGTCCCATAATATGGAAGATATTTCTCGTATGGCTAATCGTCTCATTGTGATGCATCAAGGGGAGGTGCTATTGGATGGGAATCCTATCGAGATTTTCCACAATGATCGAGAAGCATTGCAATCTGCGGGCGTCGATGTACCGCCTCTGTCACAGACATTACAAGCCTTGGCAGATCGCCACATTCCGGTGAATATTGACCGTGTTCATGTACAAGAGGCAGTAGAGGATTTATATGCCTATGTAAAGGAGGTGCGCCATGTTAAGTGATATTACGATTGGACAGTACTTCCCAGGGAATTCCGTGCTGCATCGCATGGATCCACGGGCAAAAATCATGGCTACCATGCTCTTTATTATAGCTATCTTTTTTGCAGATAGTTTGGTAACGTACAGTATCGTAGCAGCCTTTACCTTTGGATGCATGGCTCTATCTCGGTTGCCACTGCGATTGATTTGGCTATCGATTAAGCCATTGTGGGTAATCATTGTATTTACGTTGGCGATTCATATCTTTACTACACCAGGGGAGTACCTATTCTCCTACGGTTGGCTTCATATTAGTCGCGAAGGTCTTAACTTAGGGGGCCTCATGGCAGCACGATTGATTTTCTTAATCGTCTTTTCCTCCTTGTTGACCTATACAACGTCGCCGATTCGATTGACGGATGGCATTGAGCGATTGTTGAATCCTTGGAAACGCATTGGCGTGCCAGCTCATGAACTAGCGATGATGATGACCATCGCTTTGCGCTTTATTCCTACATTATTAGAGGAAACAGATCGCATTATGAAAGCCCAAGAATCTCGTGGTGCAGACTTTACAACAGGGTCCTTGGTGAAACGGGCTAAGAATATGGTGCCTTTATTAGTGCCATTATTTATCAGCGCCTTTCGTAGAGCTGATGAGTTAGCGGTAGCTATGGAATCTCGTTGCTATCGTGGTGGCGAAGGTCGTACTCGTATGAAAGAGCTGAGCTATTCTAACTTGGATTTCTATGGCGTAGGAGCAGTGGTTGTAGTCAGTGTATTACTTGCCGTATTGCGTTGGGGCTTTAGTATATGACAGAGGGTATGAGAACGATACAGCTTATCGTTGCCTATGATGGGACGGAGCTATGTGGATACCAACGGCAACAGAATGGTCCCACCGTACAAGGCTATTTGGAAGAAGCCTTATCCAAAGTTTGTAATGAACCGATCACAATTTATGGTTCATCTCGTACCGATGCAGGAGTACATGCGAGGGGACAAGTAGTGGCTTTCACCACGACGGGGAAGATTCCCGTCCACAATTTGATGCGCGCCCTCATCGCGCATATGCCGCCATACATTGTGGTTCGTGAGGCCAAGGAACTGCCATCAGATTGGACACCCCATCAGTATGTGAAAGGCAAAGAATATATCTACACCATTCATAATGATGCTGTTGTGGATCCTTTGCAACTGCGCTATGCCTACCATGTGCGAAAGCTTTTGGATATAGAAGCGATGGCACAAGCGGGGCGAGCATTGGAGGGAACCCATAATTTTAGTTCTTTCAAAGGGCACAATACAACGGTGCAAGATCCTGTCAAAACGATGTATGCTGTGAAAGTACAGCAGCAAGCTCATACTGTGCGTATTCATGTCATCGGCGATGGATTTGTGTATCACATGGTGCGGAATATGGCCGGGTTCTTGGTGGATGTAGGCTTAGGTCGCTTTCACCCAGAGGATGTACCACGTATTATCGCCGGAGAGAGCCGACAGTTAATCGGTAAAACAGCGCCAGCACATGGTTTGTGTTTAGATACTGTATTTCTAGATACAGACAGTTTGGACGCCGCCGTGGCTAGATTCCATCATATATAAATGAGTAGGCGAATTGTCTCTTCTATCCTGCATAGATAGAAGTAAGGTGTATAAAAATCCTATACCATATAGGTAGCAATAGTATATAGTAGTAGATAGTAGAAGTGCTTAGCCATACGGTTAGGCAGAGGAGGTTATGATGAAAGAAGACGGAATCCATACACATATTGCGATTAAAATGCCAGAGTATGTGATCGATGTAGATGCATTGGTCAATGATCCTGTGAATCGCCGTAAGTTGGCACGTTTCATTATGAAACGTCATTTAGACATGGATACAATCATTGATGAATTTGTGGCAAATCCAGAGAACGAAGCGGAATTGATGCGCTTTGCTGCATCTGTGGTGTTCTCTAAAACAGGTCGAGATATGATGAATGAAATGAGCGATGATGTATTGCCATTATTCTTTGAAGAAGCCGTATACGAAGACGATTTATTATAAGTAATAGGCATATAAAAAAGAGGAACGTTGATGTTGTTTCATCAACGTTCCTCTTTGTATTGGGGGGCGTATGTGACTACGTCCCTTTTGTATAGGTATTGTATGTTTACAGTTTATGATTACTCGAACCAAATGTATTTAGCTAATACGATAGCACCTAATACATACATAAACCAGTGTACATCTTTATGACGTCCAGTGATGAACTTCATTAATGGATATACGATTAAACCTGCTGCTACACCATTCGCAATGCTGTATGTAAACGGCATTAATACAATCACTAGGTACGCAGGGAAACCTTCTGTCCAATCGGAGAAATCGATTTCACGAATAGCTTCCATCATCAACGCACCTACTAAGATGAGTACAGGAGCTGTGGCTGCATTCGGTACTAAGGCAATAAGAGGAGCAAAGAATAAGCAAAGGATGAACATGATACCGCAAGTCACAGCTGTCAAACCTGTGCGTCCACCAGCACCGACACCAGCAGCACTTTCAACGAAGGCTGTAATCGTACTGGAACCTAGCATAGCTCCGAAACTAACGCCAAGGGAGTCTACAATCATAGCTTTACCAAGACCAGGGAATTCACCTTTTTTTGGATCTGCAATGCCTGCTTTAGAGGCCGTCGCAATCAAGGTACCCATAGAGTCAAACAATTCTACGAAGGTGAAAGAAAAAATAATCGTCACCAGGCCTACATGGAAGGCAGAGGCGATATCTAACTCCATAAAGGCTACTTTACTGAAATCAGGAATGGCCATAATGCTCATAGAGTCTGGCAACGTAGCTACGCCAGTGGCATAGGCCAGGATAGATGTGACAATGACACCAATCAATAGAGAGCCTGGTACACGGCGAGCCATCAAGGCGGCAGAGAAGAATAACCCGAATAAGGATAATAGTACTTCTGGATTGCCTAAGTTACCAAGTGTCAATAATGTTTCAGAAGGAGCAGGAGCACCGTGTCCTTTCGCGCTGACAATATCATTTAACGTACCTGGTTGTAAAGATAAAGCGATGGTCATAAGGCCAGATAGTTTTAAACCGATGATACAAATGAATAAGCCAATCCCTACGGTAATGGCAATTTTTAATGATGTGGGAATTGCTTCGATGATGAGTTGACGAATTCTTGTTAATGTGAGCACAAGGAATACAAGACCGGATATGAATACGGCACCTAATGCTGTTTGCCAACTCAATCCCATACCGAGAACAACGGTAAATGAATAGAATGCTAATAGACCAACGCCTGGTGCCAATGCAATTGGATAGTTGACAAACATGCCCATAGCGATTGTGACTAAACCACCACCTAAGGCTGTGGCAATTAATACGGCATCTTTATCCATACCAGCTAAACTCAATAAGTTTGGCGCTAGCAATAGAATGTATGCCATGGTAATAAATGTGGTAAGCCCTGCAAGGACTTCCGTACGGATCGTAGTATTTCGCTCTTTTAGTGCGAATAACCGTTCTAACATGGTACCCCTCCTAGAAATAAACAATAGTACTCCCTTATTGTAGCACAGTACACATGGATAATATAGAGGGGCTGGCAAAATTTATTCAAAAAAATTATAAAACTTTTATTTATAATAACTACAGATAATAAATAGATAATGAAAAGTTAACAAAGGCATATATAGAATTTGCGAGGTGTAAAAAACTTTATTTACAGTATTATATATTCATATAGCGGAGTGTATATATGCATTTTATGCATTATATATGCAGATTAATATATAGACAAATTTCGGTATTCTTTATATAATACTAACAAGGAATAAATCCTACTTTTGAAGAGGTATTATTTATGAAAATTTCTACTAAAGGTCGATATGCACTTAGAGTATTGGTAGACTTAGCAGAACATAGTAAGGATCGTAATGTGTCCATTCGGGAGCTAGCAGAGCGTCAAAAAATTTCTGATAAATATTTAGAAGGAATTGTGGCTCGCTTAGGTGCCGCTGGCTATGTAAAGAGTGTGCGTGGTAAATATGGTGGGTATCAGCTCACAAAAGAACCAAAAGACTATACGGTATATGATATTTTAGCAGCTACGGAGGATTCCATTGCTGTTGTGGCTTGTCTAGAAGACGAGGTCAATACATGTCCGTTAAGCGAAGGTTGTCGTACATTGCCATTATGGGAACATTTACAAAATCACTTACGAGAGTATATGCAAAGTTTAACATTACAAGACGTAATCGATCGTCATTTTACAGTGTAGTTTGTAAGGGAATGAGTAAGGGAAGAGAAAGATGAAAAAAGAGAATCAAATGAATTTGGAAAGCCAACTGGCGTTTCCTCTGTACATTACGGCGAAAGAAGTAATTCGCTCCTTTCAACCTGTGTTGTCTGCGTTGGACTTAACGTACACGCAATACCTAGTGATGATGGTCATTTGGGAATACAAGACAGCAAACTTGAAAATGATTGGGGATAGAATTAGCCTAGATTCTGGTACATTGACACCATTGTTACGCAAATTAGAAGCGAAAGGCTTTATCACTCGTGAACGTTTCAGAGGAGATGGCCGCTCCATGGTGATTCAATTGACTGCAAAAGGACAGTCCTTGCAGAAAAAAGTGAAACATTTACCGAATGTGATGGACGATGCTATTGGATTGTCTGCAGAGGAAGAACAAACATTGCGTGCCTTATTAGCAAAGATGATGCGCAATATAGGTGCGAAATAAGAAAGAGTATATAGATGACTCTTTTGTAACACATAGAGGATACTTGATGATGAGAAATCAGGTATCCTCTATGTTATTTGTATGGGAATAAAAGATGTGGAATCGCTCTAAGATATGTTACAATACATTCATAGATATATGTAAAGGATGTGAAGTATGAAAGGATTACAACAAACGGGGATGGTCGCTGTTTGGATATTGACAATTGGCATGTCCTTATTGGCGATTTGTTATACCATGATCATTCCCTTTTTACCGGTCTATTTATTAGAACTAGGTGTGGAGCAGGAGGGCTTGGCTCTTTGGTCTGGACTTACCTTTTCCATATCATTTTTTGTAGCGGCCGTGATGGCGCCTATATGGGGGCGTTTGGCAGATCGTCATGGCAAAAAATTGATGGCCATTCGGGCAGGGATACTCATCGGCGTGTCCTATTTGATGGCGGCTTTTGTACAAGATGCATTTCAATTATTGTTAGTGCGTGCATTTCAAGGGTTTGCCAATGGATTTATGCCTGCGGCGATGACTATGGTATCTCTATCAGTGCCGAAGGAACGAGTAGGCACGGCTATGGGAATATTTCAGATGGGCCTAGTTCTAGGTAATACGGTAGGGCCTTTTACAGGTGGTCTTACAGAACTGGCCGTTGGTATGCGACCTGTTTTTTTGGTGGCGGGCATTACCTTATTCATTGTGACAGCAGCCGTGGCTATTTTTGTGAAAGAACCAATCGTAGAAACGGAGATACCAGTTCAAGTGTCTTCGTTTATGGATGATCTGCGAGAAGCGAAGCGGAATCGCGTACTGATTCATATATTGGCACTCTATTTTGTTGTGCAGTCGGCTATGCTTATGCTACAGTCAATTGTGGCTATTTATGTAGGAGATCTAAAAGGATCTATGGAAGGAGCAGCCATGCTGGCAGGTTCTATTCTCAGCGGTGGTGGTGTCATGGGGATGATTACTACAAACTTATGGGCTGCCTATGGACAGCGGAAGGGATACTTTAAAGGGATATCCTATGCACTATTGGGCACAGGGATGGTCCTTATCTTGCAAAGTTTACCATTCGGCTTATGGTGGTTTGGAGCCTTGCAACTATTGATTGGAGTATTTATAGTTGGCATTTTCCCATCTTTGGGATCGGCGATGACCGTTAACACAGATCCATCTGTGCGAGGGCGAGTCTTTGGGTTAGCCACCACAGCACAACAATTAGGGAATATGATGGGGCCACTATTTGCGAGTCTAGTAGCCACATATTTCGGTATTTCCTATGTATTCTCAGTAGCGGGCTTAGGTATGATTATCATTGGATATGTTGTACTGAAGGTGTATGGACAACGGCCGAATATACAGGAATGAAAAGGGTCCTTTGGGACCCTTTTTATAGTATAATCAAGCCTCAATTCTTATCTATGATATCGCTATGAAAGATTTATGATAATTTTTGTCAATTATAACTAATTTGCATAGTAATGCTTTACTATGCAAAGTATGCATAATAGCTTACTTATAGGGATATGAGTATGTACGAAATGAAAATAACGATGTATAATGATAACGAGTTTAAATAATAATTAGTATTTCTAGTGCTTGCCGAGTGTGTAAGTGTGAATAAGTGACCTCCTTAGTTGGACTAAGGGGGTCTTTCTGTGTTTTTAAGGTGCTGTAGATTCTATATCATTTGGTGAGAAGATAATAAGCATCGTATAGAAAAGAGGTAATCATGAAAATTACACGTCATGTATCAGCTGTAATGGCTGCATTAGTAGTAACAGGAATGTCTTATTCTGCAATGGCGACAGAGATTACTGTATCCAGTGATAAAGCAGAAGAATTAACTGGTTTAACGATGGGTTCTCCAGTTCAAACGGAGCCTGTGGTTAAACATATAGAAGATACTTTGTCCGTGAATGTACATGGTAAAAGCTTGATGGAGAACGGTAAAAGTAAAAATGTAACAGGGATTTATAATGGGTTTGGATCTCAATTGACTATAGATAAAGATCTTATTGTACGCTTAAAAAATGATGCACCAGCAGATAAAAAAGAATTGGGGCATTATTATATGAGTGCTGTATATGCTGGTTATGGCGGTAAGGTGCCACGTCTTAGTAAGGATAATCCTGAGAGAGATTATGGTGATACCAATATTCATGTGAAAGGTAATGTAGATATTGATGCTGTGGGGGTAGGATTGCAAGCGAATCAACGAGGTCATATTATTGTTGATGGCGGTGGTCGTATTATAACGTATCCTCTTAAAACGTCAGATACCTATTCTGTTGTGGCAGAAGAGGGCGATGTATATGTGAATGCAGGTGTCGATGGTAAACACCCAGGTATGAAAGATTTAGTGGCTATTGGTAATGTAGGATTGATTAACAAAGATTATGGCCGTGATCCAAATCATAATGAAGCGCCAACCAATATCGGACTCGCTTTCACAACATCTAGCTCTAGTCTTACTGGTGCTGTGTTAAATGAATATGCTGAAAGTAATAAAAATCCGCATAATTCTGGTGCCGATATCTATTTACAAAATGGTGCTACTTGGAATAATGAATGGATTGGTAAGGAACGACCTACACCAAGAAAACCACGTCCATCAGGAGATGATGCAGCATACTTATATAAAGGCAGTAAAGTTCGTAATCTTGTAGGTGGTGCAAATCCAACTGCAGCAGGTACGATTCATCCTATCGATGCTCGTCCTATTACGATTCAAAACTATAGTGGTTTTGTAAATGCTGATTATAAAACAGGTGTGCCAGCGAGCGAAGCTGGTAATGGCCAAATCATTATCCAACATGCCGCTGATCATAGTCACATCACTGTACAAGGTGATAGTGCTAAGAATTTGACTGACGATACAAGTTATCGTGCAGAAATGAAATCCTTAGCCACTAAATTGCAATATACTGGGAATGATAAGAAACTAGCTGCTGCTGTTCAAGTTAATGAAGGAATTACAAGACCGGCTGCTATGACTGAACTTGGTACCAATGCATTCGATGCACAAGGTAATCTTGTTGTTTCTGATACGGCGACGGTAACACATGCTAGTGAATCTTCCTTGGTTAGTGGTGCGAAATCTGCTCTTGCATCTACAGCGATAGCTTGGCACAATACTACGAACGATTTACAACGTCGTTTAGGGGACCTTCGTTTGACTAATACGAACCAAGGTGTATGGGCTAAATACATCGGTGGCAAATCTAACATGACAAATGGTGCCGATGTTCATATGAGATACAATGGTGTACAAATTGGTTATGATTATAAGGTATCCACTGGTTGGACTTTTGGCGGTGCTCTAGATTACAGTACGTCTAGCAACTCCTATGCTGTTGGCAACGGAGACAGCAAAATTGCTGGTATTGGGTTATATGGTACAAAACAACATGATGATGGACGTTACTTAGATATCATCGCTCGTGGAAGCCGCTTGTCCAATACTTACAAACTTCACTCACTAGGGGGATATCAATTGAATGGGGAGTATCATACATTTGGTACCTCTTTAAGTGCTGAATACGGTAAACGTATTAAGAAAGAAAATGGTTTCTACATGGATCCTAGCGTAGAATTTATTGTAGGCCATTTGAACGGCGTATCCTATGATACTAATGTTGTTGGCAGTGGCTCTATGCATGTGAAAGCGGACGCTGTTAATTCTGCTGTAGGTCGATTGGGATTTGGCATTGGTAGAGAAACACAAACATCTAACATCTTTGCAAAACTTGCATTGGCTCATGAATTCTCTGGTAAGGTGAATACAACATATTCAGCACCAGGTAATCCAACAGTACATACAGAACTTGATTTGAATGATACATGGGTTGATGCTGAAATTGGGGGCTCCTGGAGCGTTCGTCCAAGTACATATGTATATGGTACATTCACTAAAAACTTTGGTGCTACTATAGACACTACATGGCGTATGGATGCGGGAGTACGACATAACTTCTAATTACATCTTCCATCAATAGGGACTGTAACAAAATAGTTCCTTAACACTAATAAAGCTATTAGTTGATTGCATAATGATCAACTAATAGCTTTTTGGTATTTCTAAAGTAAAAAGGGCCCCAAAGGACCCTTTTATATAGATCGATTATTCACTGATTGGCAGCTGGAACATAAAGAGAGTGCGCTCATTCGGCGTACTTTCTACATGGACAGTACCATCGTGCAACAAGACTACATTATGTACAAAGTATAGACCCAATCCAAGGCCCTTGTTCTCTTTTGAGGTACGAGACGGATCCACTTGGTAGAGACGATCCCAAATCATAGGGATACTTTCCTCAGGGACCCCGATGCCATCGTCTTGGACGCTAATAGTAATGACATCTGTGGCAGATACTTCAAAGTGAACTGTAGAATGGGCAAACTTAAAGGCATTATCCAATAAGTTAGCCATCGCTTGTTGTAACAAGACTTGGCTTCCTGGGATGATGATAGACTCATCGATGTGACTCGTTAAGGTGAGCCCCTTATCTTTGGCCAAGCGTGAGTACGTAAGTAGTAATTGATTGGCCACATCTGATATGGAAACGGGCACTTTGTTGATATCCTTCAGACTATCTAGGCGGGCAATCTCAAGAAGTTGCGTCACCATATCCGTCATGCCTTTACTTTGAGTGAAAATATTTTCAAAGCTTTCTTTAGCTTCCTCAATAGAACTTACATACTGACGAGCATAATCACTTTCCGCTTGAATGACGGCAATCGGTGTGCGAAGTTCATGAGAGATATCAGCATTGAATCGCTTTTCACGATTAGAGGCATCTTCTAAACTGCTGAGCATGTTGTTGAAAGTAGACACCAATCGATACATAATATCTCCCGATTGAGGAATATTTTCGATGCGTTCTGATAAATCTCGTTTCAAAGATATTTGTGCAGCTACATCGGCTACGGTGCGCACTGGTTTTAATCCTCGACGAATAATCCAAAAGCCCCCGATAGTAGCGATCGTTACGAATAATACTCCGCCTACTAATAAGGCAAAGAACATATTATTTGTTTTTCGGTCTAATAAATTCATAGGTACTATGCCGCGAATATAGCCTTGCATGCCTGTTCGGTATTGGATAGGGGCATCGTAATACAAGAAAGAAGATTGCTCTGCTTGTATTTCTGTTATGGCATCGAAAGAAGGCGGTGCTGACTTTGGAAAACCATCCGGTAGACTGCCCCGTAATACAATGCCATCATGACTGTAGACCACAAGAAAAACACCATCGTCGAAAGGCTTATATTTTTTAGGATGACTAGCAGCTTCGATTACATTTTCCTGTAATTCTGTTCGCATTTCATTTTGATCCCACACATGGGTGAACTGGATCACAAAGACAGCTAATAGACCAATCATAAGTACCAGAAATATGGAATACCAACTAGTAATTTTATAGGCTAAGGGAACGCGCATCAAGAGAGATTCCACATAGTGGAAGCAGCGTTTGACGAAAGCTATCATCTATGGCTCCTCGGTGCGGAATACGTAGCCTACACCACGAACGGTTTGAATTAGTTTTCTATCTTCGTCGATATCAATTTTTTTACGCAAATCTTTGATGTATACATCAATCAGGTTCGAGTAACTTTCATAATCATATTCCCATACGTGATCGAGAATTTGTTGACGAGACACGACAATGTTTTGATTGCTCGCTAAATAGAATAATAAATCGAACTCTTTTGCTGTCAATGTGATAGGCTCATTGTTGAGTGAAACAGCACGGCTTTTGCCGTTGATGCATAGTGGACCAGCAATGATATCTTCGGTAGCTTGGTTGCGATTACGACGAGCTAGTGCATAGATGCGCGCCACAAGTTCATCAAACTCAAATGGTTTCACTAGATAATCATCGGCGCCTAGGTTAAGACCAGATACTTTGTCTTGCAGGGTATCTTTGGCTGTCAAGAACAAGACAGGTGTTTTGTTGCCGTCTTCACGCATTTGGCAAACTACCGCATGGCCATCTAATTTCGGCATCATAATATCCATAACGATCACATCATAACTGGAAGTTGAGATGTAATCCAATCCATCTTCTCCGTTATAACATTGATCCACCGTCATAGATTCTACTTTTAATCGTTTGGCGATTATATTATTCAGCATTTCTTCATCTTCTACAATTAGGACTTTCATAATAGCTCCTTTCATACGAGATAGTATATTTGTATTGTAACGTATTTCCATGTGAGATAAAAGGGGAATTCTATGACAAGTATACAGGGTCGACATGAATAGACTATGAACGATTGCATTCTATTAGGGCGTATCCTATAATAAAGATAGCATATATCCGACGAGGTAGAGTAGGAGTGACAACTATGAATATACGAGTGTTGACAAAATATGCCCTCTTGATTGCTGTATGTGCCATTGGGGGCCAAATTCATCTATGGGGATCCATATCTTTTGATTCTTCCCCTGCCTTTGTAGGGGCTTTAGTGTTGGGGCCTGCGGCGGGAGCTATCCTAGGTGCCTTAGGTCATTTGGCGGCAGCGACCTATTCGGGATTTCCTCTGGGGCCCGCAGTACATGGGGTGGTAGCATTGATTATGGCTTGTACGGCAGGAATGGTGGGGGTGACCTTTCACAAGATGACTTCATCTTTCTCTTATGTAGTTAGTGGTATAGTAGGATATATCATCAATGTGTGGATTGGATTAGCCATAACGGCATTGATGATGGGTAGCACAGAGGTAATCGGACCTATGTGGGGTCCATTATCTTTGGGCTATGTATGGAATTATGTGTTGGCAGCCCTTGTGGTGAGTCAACTGAATCGAGTGTTTGGTGGAACTAAGCATGAATGATCGAGATATAACACGGGTATCGCTAGGACCTAGCGAAGATTGGCTTATCGCCAGTGATATTAGCAGTGGAATCGGATTACAAGAACATGATGTATTGCAAGTGCCCTACCCCATGGTGGGGGCCTTTGCTACACGAGTGGCGATGTTGGAAATATTGTCTGCTAAGGGGACTGTGAAAGCCATTCAATACCTTATCGGCGGTGCCTATGATGCGGTAGTAATCCCTGTGGTGCAAGGGATTCAAGAAGAACTGCGACGAGCTAGTATAGACGTACCTATTAATGGCAGTCATGAAAGTAATATGGAGGTCACCACCACCTCTGTAGGCATTACGGCCCTAGGACTGGGAGCGCCGGAAGCGAGAGGCGACGGTGAACCCTATGCGGTATACGTACTAGGTCGTCCATTGGTAGGACCAGAAGTAGTAGCCCATCCAGAATGGATTGTTACCTACGAAGAGCTTCACCGTGCTTTAGCACATCCTAGCACCATGCGCATGGTGCCGATTGGTTCTCGAGGCATCCGTCAAGAATTGCAGGTATTGGCTTCCTTGCAGGGAGCCTCTCTGGATGAAATAGCTATGACAGATGAGGTATTAGACCACAGTGGTGGTCCCGCTACATCGGTGGTGGTTGCCGTTCGTACAGAGGGAGAAACAGAATGGTTACGCTGTTTTCCCGATGCTCAATATGTAGGTCGTCATGCATAGGAGAAAGGATTTGTATATGAAACAATTACGATATTATCTAGCTTTGGCGCTTGTGGTGGGAGGTCTGTCTGTGGCACAGGCAGAGGCTAATCCTTACGGTGTAGTACGTCCCTCTGATTGGGAATACAAAGCGCTCATGACACTGGTCAAGCATGGAGCAGTCACAGATACGAAGGGCATCGAACTGGGATCACGATCGTTTACAAAACAGGAATTGATTCCTCTTATTGTGGATGTGGTGGCCACTCGTGAAGTGATGAATGAAAGTGATAAGATGCTTGCATTGCGGCTGTACAGTGAAAATCGGCGTTTGATTATGAACTATACCATTGAAAAAGATGCGGAAAAAGAAGCAGTAAAAGCGGCAAAACGAGGAAATCATAAAGAGGATAGCAAGGAAATTGGCACTCCTATTGTGCTGCGACCAGCCTTATCTAAGCAAGAGATTCAGAAAAAGATGGATGCTTTCACTATCGATACGAGGGGATTGCGCCAGCAGGGATCTGTACAAATTCATACATCCCAGAAAAGAAAGCGTAAGAGCAGTCAGTTACATATGGTCATACCTAGTGCTGTGGCATCAGATGTGAATGCCTTGCAGCCTATGGATACAGCAGTACAAGAAGCCATGACAAGTACAAAAGAAGATCCTTCTACGAAAGAAGAAATACCTACGACGTAAGTTTAAGGAGTTGTTTTTATCGAATATATTCGGTATACTTAATAGTGGACATCCATTGGGATCGATCGGTCATCGGTGGATAGTCCCATGAATCCTAGAAATGGTCTAGGTGACTATGACATAGGGTCATAGTATGTAGTAGAAAGACAGTTCGAGATCCTCCTGTCTGTAAACAAAACTAAGGAGTTATAATGAAACAATTTAACAACACACAACGATTGACGATTTCTGCCATTTCCATCGCCATGTATTTGGCGTTGATGATCGGTACACAGGGCTTTGCCTTTGGTCAGTATCAGGTGCGCATTGCTACCGCATTATATGGATTGTCAGCCATCTTTCCGTTCACCATTCCCGCCTTTGGGATTGCGAACTTTGTGAGCAATACGGTGATGGGTGGTTTCGGTATAGTAGATGCTATCGGTGGAGCTATTGTAGGGTTAGTCACAACAGGTCTGATTGTGCTTGCGAAACGTCAAGGATTTGGCAACTGGGTATTAATTCCGATTATTACATTGGTACCGGGGTTGATAGTACCTATTTGGTTGTCCTATTTCTTATCAGTTCCGTATTGGGTATTAGTGAGTTCCCTCGTAGTAGGTCAGTTCGTATGTGGTGTGGTTAGCTACTTCCTCATCAATGCATTAGAGAGAGTAGTGTATAGAAAGAAGGAGGTAGTGATTCATGAGTAGTGGTCGCAATGCACAAGAATTACAAGGGGTACATGCATTAGGAAGTCATACGGATTATCCTACAGATTATGCTCCCCATGTATTAGAGGCATTTCCGAATAAACATCCAGGAAATGATTACTTTGTGAAGTTTAATTGCCCAGAGTTTACTAGCCTTTGTCCTATGACGGGACAGCCGGATTTTGCAACGATTTATATTTCTTATGTGCCAGATGAAAAGTTGGTGGAAAGTAAATCTTTGAAATTGTATTTGTTTAGTTTCCGCAACCATGGAGACTTTCACGAAGATTGCATTAACATCATCATGAAAGATTTAGTGGCCTTGATGGAGCCTAAATATATTGAAGTATGGGGCGAATTTACCCCTCGTGGTGGATTGTCTATTGATCCGTATGCCAACTATGGTAAGCCAGGAACTGATTGGGAAGCGACAGCGAAAGAGCGTCTGCATTTCCATGATATGCAACCGAAGAGAGTGGCTTATCGGTAATTACATATATACATTGCCAGGTCGATGCGGCCTGGCAATTTTACTAAGTATGTCATACATGATAGGATAGAGATAGAATACATCGTACCATGAGTTAGGGAAAGGAGCTTGACATGGAACCATATGTATATATAGGCAGAGCTGGCACGGGGAAAACATGGGCTTGCTTCCAAGAGATAGAACGTATTTTACAGGACCATCCGGAACATCAGATCATTCTATTGGTGCCGGACCCTGCTACATATATGATGGAGCGGAAACTAGCTGAGTTCCGCCGTGAAAAAGGATTCACCACGGTGCGCGTAGTAGGGATTACACGCTTGGCATACCAAGTGTATCAATCCTTGGGGCTTGTGAAAGAACGTGGGCTGTCAGACATGGGCCGTAAATTGCTGTTGCGAGTGCTTTTAAAACAATCACAAGGAGAACTAGATTTATTTAAGCAAGCGGCAAAGCAAGCCCATTTTGGGGATGTATTGCAAAGTGTGCTTACGGAATGCAAAGCCTTTGGCGTGTCACCGGCAGAGTTAGGGCAGGCAGCAAAGCAAGTGAACTCCATGGTTTTGGGGAGGAAGTTAGAAGAATTATCCTTGCTCTTAGGTCGTTATGAAGAGGCCTTGGAGGAACTAGGTGTAGGAGATTCCTTGGAAGACCTCATTGCTGTATTGCCGCAGTCACCTCTCATGGAGCATGTGCATGTGTTTGTGGATGGATTTCACTGGTTTACACCCATCCAATACAAGTTGGTGCAACGTTTATTTTCCTTGAGCGAATCCTGCCATATTACATTGACGTTACCATCCTTGGATGCCAATATACATGGTCGTAAAGGATCCTTGTATTACCGAACTTGGGAGACCTATCAAGACCTGATGAAATGGTATCCACAGGCGATCATTCACGAGATGAAGACGGTGTATCGAGGCACACCTGTACTACAACAATTGAACAGAGACTTTTTTTCTGCACCGATGAAGCCAAATACAACGGAACTATCGATTCCTATGGTGCGTGCCTATCATCGTGAGCGAGAAGTGGATGCTGTATGTCGTCGTATCTTAGCGTATCAGCAGGATCCAGCGCATCGCTGGAAAGATTGCACTATTATCTTGCGAGATATGGAAGCCTATGGAGATCTATTGGAAAAAGCCTGTATTACCTATGGAATCCCGTATTTTTCTGACCAACGTAAACAGATGACGAGCCATCCGTTGGCAGAATTTTTGCAGGGCATCTTTCACTGTGTTAGAACCTTTTTTGATCATGATGGAGTGTTTCGTTTGTTGAAAACGGATTTTGCTCCTTTAGAACGCCGTGAAGTGGATCGTTTAGAAAACTATTGCTTAGCTCATGGCATTACGGGGGCTGCTTGGTTGCGTGAAAGCTGGCACTATGGGGAAGAGAGCGAAGTAGAGTTACAAGAAGAAATGAACCATCTCCGTCACCGAGTGATGGAACGATTGCGTCCTTTCTATGATTTTTGCAAAGTATCTCATACGGCACAAGAGTGGGGCGAATTTTTATTTCAGACCATGCAGGATTGGCGTATTCCAAATCAATTGCACCAATGGTACACAGAGGCAGAAGCTAAAGGAGATGTCCAGGAAAGTGCTAGCCATCTGCAGTTATATAAGCACACCATACAACTCTTAGAAGAATGTATGGCAGTCGCAGGTACAGCTTACCTCAGCGCAGAAGAAATGGGCCTACTGTTAGAAGAAGGATTAAGTGAGGTAACTTATTCCATCGTGCCACCATCTTTGGATCATGTAATAGTGACCACCATTGACCGCAGTTATATGACAGAGGCAAAGGAAGTCTATATATTGGGGCTCAATGAAGGTGTATTTCCACAAAAAATGGGAGATGAGGGAATATTAAAAGATGGTGAACGAGAAGCGCTAGCACAAGTAGGCGTGCAATTGGCAGCTGGTGCACTAGGGCAAATGTTCAACGAAAACTTCTTGTTCTATTTAGCTTGTACACGGGCGAGTCAAGGATTGTACTTGTCCTATGCTACTTCGGATGCAGAAGGTGCGAGCATGGAACCATCATTGGTAGTGCGACGATTGCAACAGTACGGGTATGTGAAAACAGTAGAAGAAGCACCACTATCTATACCGGAAGATAAGGAAAGAGAGTATCTTTGGAATGTGAAACAAAGTTTAGGCCTTTTGTCTAGCCGTATGAGTATGGTGAAAAAAGGGGAACCTATTAGCTCGATTTGGTGGAGTTTGTATAATTGGGGTCTTCAAAGTTCGTATCGTGGAGATGTGTTCTTTGCTACACGAGGGGCTTTTGATTCCAATGTAGTCCCACAGATTACAAAAGATATTGTGAGACAATTATTATTGCGTGGTGACGTATTGTCCGGGTCTGTCACACGATTAGAGCGATACCATCGATGTCCGTACAGTTTCTATGCGCAATATGCACTGCGGTTAGCTCCACGAAAAGTAAAATCGTTTGGAGCTCCTGAAATTGGTACCTTCCTACATGATACATTGCGGTATTTAGGGGAAGCTTTATTGAGGACTAAACGACAATGGCGTGATTTGACAGAAGAGGAACAAGAACAACTGTGCCATGAAGCGGCGGATGCAGTGATGGGGACAGACGAGCGAAATGCCTATGAATCACAACTATATAGTCGATTGACGTCTACCTTATCGGCAACGGTGTCGAGATTAGTAGATTGGTCGAAAAAGAGTGAATTTGCTACCACAGAAGTGGAAAAGAGCTTTGGCATGGGTCAATCCGATTGGCATTCTGTTCGCATTCCTTTAGGAGAAGGTGTAGGGGAAAGTATCTTACTTCGTGGACAAATCGACAGGGTCGATGAATACCGTGGACCCTTAGGGCATTATGCGGCGGTCATAGATTACAAATCGGGAGGCACCACTGTGCGGGCCGATGAAATTTACTATGGATTGAAACTGCAGTTGATGACCTATTTACTGGCACTGGAAAAGAATACAGAAGATTCTATTGGTACAGCGGCAGCAGTCTACACCTATGTACAAAATCCGCAAATCAAGTTAGGAGAAGTGGTGAATCATAGACAGGCAGAACTGGAAAAAGAAGGTTCTCAGGTATTGAAGAATAGTGGCTATTTCGTAGATGGTGATGTATTACAATCTATGGATATGACACGGGGCTACCAAAGCAATTCTCCTTATGTACCAATCGTTGTCAAGAAAGATGGAACCCCAGATAGTCGATCCTCTAAGCACTTGAAAACGATGGAACAATTTAGTCTTATGAAAGAATATACCAAGCAGATTATCTCCACTAGTGGTACACAGATGATGGCAGGACATTTCCCAGTCAGCCCATATCAAAAGGATAAGTTACGACCTTGCCAATATTGTGAATATCAGGCACTGTGCCGATTTGAATCGGGACAGAAGCAATATCGATATATTCGGACTATGACAGAGGAAGAAGCGTTGGAAAAAATGGAAGAAGTTCGTACAGGAGGAGCGACCTATGAAATGGACTAAGGCACAACAAAGTGCGATTGATGCTCCCAAACCTGGAGCCTTACCATCACAAACGGTGCTAGTATCTGCCGCTGCAGGATCTGGTAAAACTGCAGTCTTAGTAGAGCGTATGATACAGCGATTAAAACGAAGAGAATTGACCATTCAAGAGTTGATGGTGGTGACCTTTACAAAGGCAGCAGCAGCAGAAATGAAAGCTCGTATTGGCGTGAAATTAGCCGAAGAGTTTCAGGAAACAAGGGATCCGTATTTAGAAGAACAATTGAATATGTTGCCATCTGCCCATATTTCTACATTGCATTCCTTTTGCCAATGGGTCATTCGCAGTTACTTTTATAAATTAGATATTGATCCCTCTTTCACAGTGGGCAATGAAGGCGAATTGGCACTCATGCGACAAGACGTACTGGATGCGGTGTTGCTAGAGGCCTATGAAACAGGGGCGCACAACATCTATGATGTGAGTGATATGTTCAGTACAGACCGATCTGATGGGCAGTTGCGAGAGATGTTACTGCAGATCTATTTCTTTGCCTTAGCCCAAAGTCAGCCTATGCGATGGTTAGAAACGGCTTGTGATCGATATCGTCAAGCCTTAACGATGCCTATGGTAGAGACTCTGTGGGGTAGTGCATTTTGGAAGGAACAGCAACGTCAAATTGAATACCTATTAGGACGATTTGAACGAGCCCAACAGTTAGCCGCTATGGGGCAAGGGTTTGATAAGTGGATGGAGAAGGTCAGCGAATTGCAAACGCTGTTGCAAGCCATGGCACAGGCCACAGAATGGGATGCCATGCAAGTGGCGGTGCAAGGGATTAGTGGGTTTAGCTTTCCTGTGTTGCGAGCCACAAAAGCGATGAATGAAGGTGACCCGGCCATCCTCAGTGAAATCAAAGCCATACTTACCGAAGGAAAAACTCTATTACAAGGTATGGCGGTAGGTGCCTTTGGTATCACCGAAGCAGATTGGCAAGAACAAATTCAAACGCTGCTACCTTTAGTGGAAGGAATTATGGGCCTTGTAAAAGACTTTCATGGGCGCTTTCAAGAGGTCAAACAAGAGGCGGGGATGATTGATTTTTCCGATTTGGAACATCTTTGTTTAGCCTTGTTAGTAGACCCTGATTCGCAGGAAACGTTGCTGCCCTCTGAAGTAGCCTTGGAGTTGCAAGATACGTTCAAAGAGGTAATGGTCGATGAATACCAGGATACAAATGGAGTACAAGAGGCGATTGTGAACCTTGTGTCCAAGGAAGATAATCGATTTTATGTGGGCGATGTGAAGCAGTCCATTTATGGATTCCGCATGGCAGATCCACAGCTATTTATGGACAAGTATCACCATTTTAGTCATGACGAAAATAGCATGACACGACGCATCGATCTATCTCAAAACTTCCGGTCTCATGATGCTATATTGGCGGTGACGAATTTTATTTTTTCGCAAATCATGACGGAAGACGGTGCAGGTCTTACCTATGGAGAGGCGGAAGCACTCCATACAGGACGTGTGGTAGAGGACCCTCCTTCGAATTGGATTGGTGGCGATGTAGAAGTGCATGTCTTATGCTGTGATACAGATAAGGCCCAAGAGGATGAGGAAGCAGAAGAGTTAGAAAATGATGAAAAAGAAATGCTCTTTGTCATTAAGAAAATTCAAGAACTTCGTGAACAAGGGGCCCTTGTACAAGATAAGGATGGGTCCTTCCGACCTATGGAATGGCGAGATATTGTCATTTTAAAACGATCCATTTCAGGCTCTGCCAATCGTATGATAGAATTGCTTCGCCATGCAGGGATTCCTGCCTATGCAGAGGAAAAAACGGGCTATTTTAGCGCTATGGAAGTGCAATTTGTCTTGTCTTTGTTACAAATCATCGACAATCCAGAGCAAGACTTACCGATGGCCATCGTGTTGCAATCTCCATTGATTGGTATGGATGCAAACGATTTAGGGCGACTTCGTATCGCCGTAGGTGAGGATAGTTTATGGAGCGGTCTCCGTCACTTTGTAGAGACCGAGGGAAATCCTGCCTGGATTCGCTTTGTGGATTCTATGGATACGTGGCGCACCATGTCTCGCCGCCAAGGGATTACCGATTTAATTTGGCACATCTATGAAACATTGCACGTAGTAGAATACGTGAGCGCCATGCCAAATGGTCTCGTGCGCCGTGGTAATGTGCTGGCTCTTTATGATCGGGCGAAACAATATGAAAGTGGCAATTACCGTGGTCTATTCCGGTTCTTGCGCTTTATTGAAAGTTTACAGGCTTCGGGCCAAGACTTGAGCGTGGCGAAAACTGTCAGCGAAGCAGACAATGTAGTGCGCATTATGACGATTCATAAAAGTAAAGGCTTGGAGTTTCCTGTGGTATTCCTCATGGGAACACAAAAGAAGTTTAACAAAATGGACTTAAACCGTTCCTTGCTGTTGCATAAGGAATATGGATTAGGCTTAAAGGGATACTTCCCAGATTTACGAGTCCTTTATAGTTCGTTGCCGTGGCTCTTTGTGCGACAGGTATTGGAGGAAGACTTAAAAGCAGAAGAGGAACGTATCCTCTATGTAGCCTTGACTCGGCCGAAAGATAAACTGTTTATTACAGGATTCATGAAAGGTTCCATCAATGGTTCTACCGACCGTCCAGCTACGAAAAAGATGGGGGAACTAGTGGCGCCTATCTTGCAGTGGGGAGAAGCGGCATTAACGAAAGAGCATATTTTGGACTGCAATTCCTATTTAGACTGGATATTGCGCAGTATGGCTCGTCATGTGCAAGGGGGAACGGACTTACGTCGCTTTGCAGAAGTAGAAAGTCCACAGTTCCCAGATATTCCTTATAAAGAGTGTCCGTTTGTACTACACGTGCATGATGGGAATGACTATGCGGTGATGGAGGCGGAACGGCCTGCAGCAGATGGTAAATTGCAACTAGTGGAACGCCAAGAGCCCGTCGAGACACCTCCATTAGAACCAACATTGGAAGCACGGTTTACCCATACCTATCCGTATGAAACTTCCACACAACGAGCAGCAAAGATTTCTGTATCGGAAATTAAACGGCGCTTTGTAGAGCTAGAAGAATTAGCCAAACAGATGATAGAACCAATATATGGAGTAGAAAGGCTGCAGGTCGCGGTACCAAGTGATGCTCAATATGACGCACATGATATTGTGATAGAGGATGAAAGTATAGGATTCCCTATGCAGGGTACTCCTATGGAGCTAGATACCTTAGGAATAGAGGACTTTGAAGAGGACTTAGGACCTTTTGCAGTGACCTTACAATCGATGGAAGAAACTGTACCTATGCAAAGTGGGGCTCGTTGGGGCACATTGATGCATACTGTGATGCAGTGGTTGCCATTACAATCCTATACACGACCCGCGCTGCGTAAAGCCTTAGATACTTTAACCTTACAAGGATATCTATCCGAAGATGAACGAAAAGTTATTAGTGAAAAGCGTGTGTATGATTTCTTTCATAGTGAACTAGGACAGCGATTGCTCAGATCTAAGCGTGTGGAACGAGAGTTGCCATTTAGTATGCTATTTCCAGCCAATCGTGTGTATCCAGAGATGGTAGACGGAGAAGAATTGTTCCTACAAGGGATCATCGATACGGCGTTCTTAGAAGAGGATGCGTGGGTCTTGGTAGATTACAAAACGGACCGTTTAGAAGAAGCAGAATTAATAGAACGGTATCGTATCCAGTTGATGCTCTATAAAGAGGCGTTGGAACGATTGACACCATACCCTGTAAAAGAAGTATATATTTACTCCTTCCGATTAGAACGATCTATACCTGTGTAAATGACTTTCCTTAAGCAACATACAATAGATGCTATAGAATATAAGGGGTTGTCAGGGAATAGCATTACATACGAGGGGCGGTAACAAAATAGTTCCCAATAAAATAGAGGAAAGTTGATCAAAAAGTATCAACTTTCCTCTATTTTTTATATTTTAATAGGCAAAAGGGTCCCGAAGGACCCTTTCAGTATGTCATTATTCGTTTTCGTGACCTTTATGCCACCAAGTAATACCTTTTTGAGTTGGTAAGATATCGCGGACGAAGATTGGATCTTCGATGCCTTCTGCTTTTTGAGCAAAGTAATCTTTCAATGCAATGGTAGCTAATTTTCCTAGGCGTAGGATAGTAGTTACGTTACATAATACTAGGAAGGCCATGAATAAGTCAGCTAAATTCCAAACAAAGTTTAATTCGGATACACAACCGATATATACCATGATAATTACAAGAGCACGGAATAGATTGATGGCAAACTTGTTGTTTTTTGTCATGTGTGCAATGTTTACTTCACCATAGAAATAGTTGCCGATGATGGAGCTGTAGGCAAACATGAATACAAATAAAGCAATCAAAGCAGGCGCCCAGGAGCCTAATTGTTGACCAATACTATGTTGTACTAATGCTATCCCTGTTAAATCTGTGTGAGCATAATCGCCAGATACTAAGACGATGAATGCAGAAGCGCTACATACAAGAATTGTATCTACGAATACTCCAAGGGACATGATTAAACCTTGTTTTACAGGGTGGTTTACATCAGCAGAAGCAGATGCGTTTGGTACAGAACCTTCGCCGGCTTCGTTGGAGAATAGACCACGTTTGATCCCTTGCATAACAGCAGCGCCCACAAATCCACCTGCGGCAGAATCAAATGTGAAAGCATTTGTGAAGATAGCTGCGATAACGGATGGGAACACAGAGATGTTAGCAAGGACAATGTATATAGAAATTAACACATATAGACCAGCCATGAATGGCACTAAAAACTCAGCTGTTTGGGCAATACGTTTTGCACCACCGAAAATAACAAGAGCGGATAAAACGGCTACGATAATACCAGATAAGGAAGGATCAATATTCCATGGTTGTAACGATAAAGCAATTGTATTTGCTTGCACAGAGTTATAGATTAAACCATAGGTTACACTGATGAGAATTGCAAATACAATGGATAGAAATGGACTGTTTAATCCATGACGAATGTAGTAGGAAGGACCACCGCGGAAGGACCCATCAGGACGGCGTTCTTTGTAAATTTGCCCTAATGTATTCTCGATGAAACTTGTAGCGGAACCTAAAATAGCGATGAACCACATCCAGAAGATAGCGCCTGGGCCACCTAGTGAGATAGCGATAGCAATACCAGCGATGTTGCCTACACCTACGTGAGAAGCGACACTGATACAAAATGCTTGGAATGGGGAAATGTGATGATCACCTTTACTTTTTTCAATAGCGCCCGTTTTTAAGATACGGAACATTTCAGGAATTTTACGTACTTGCACAAATTTTGTGATAGACGTAAACCAAAATCCTGCAATGATGAGAAGTGCGATGATAATGTAATTCCATAGAAACCCATTGACATCGCCAATTAGTTGTGAGATTTGTTCTTGCATAAGGACATCCTTTCTTTTCACATGGACAAAGCATATATTCTATAGTATATCATAGGAAGGCTTATAAATTCTAGAAACTTGTAGAGATACCAATAAAATATGAAAAAATATCTATCCATGAGGTGAAAAAGGTGTTACAATGAATCGATATATAAATGGGACTGCGTAGCTACATCCAAACTCATTCCGTAAGGACTAGCTATGCTAGCGGTTTTGATGATACGGAAACTTGAAATAGATTCAAGTGATGTTTGGAAAGGGGCTTGATACATGAACACCACCGCTAAAAAAATGTCTGTATTCCAACTGACGTCCATTGTGGCAGCTAATATGTTGGGTGCTGGAATTATTATGCTACCATCTCAGTTAGCACAGGTAGGTACCATATCTATCTTATCGTGGTTAGTGACCGTGTTTGGGTCGTTAACTTTAGCATATATTTTTGCTCAATGTGGGCTATTTACGAAAAAGCATGGAGGCCTAGGGGGCTATGTAGAATATGGCTTTGGTCGCACAGGACACTTTATGGCAAACTATTCCTATGCCATATCCTTGGTGATCGCCAATGTAGCGATAGCAATTTCAATCATTGGCTATGGAGCTGTGCTATTTGACTTGACACCGACGCCATTAGAAGTCAGTGTAGCCACCATTATTTTGCTCATAGTAACAGCACTCGTCAATGTACGAGGTAATGCTAGCACAGGGCGTATTAGTAACATTACCATTTGGGGCACCATGCTACCAGTTTTATTTATTGGGGCCTTTGGCTGGTATTGGTTTGATTTAGATATGTATTTATCTGCATGGAATCCGCAACACTTACCAACATTTGATGCGGTAAGTCAATCGATTTCATTGACATTATGGGGATTTTTAGGGTTTGAATCTGCTGCAGCAAATGCAGATGCCGTAGAAAACCCTAAGAAAAACGTTCCCATTGCGACATTTTTTGGCACTTTGGCAGTAGCCGTGGTGTATATTGTATCGACAAATATTATGGCCGGGATTATTCCTAACCTAGAGTTAGTGAACTCTACGGCGCCATTTGGTCTTGTTTTTGCCTACATGTTTGATGGTGTAGTAGGTAAATTTGTGATGGCCTTGATGGCAATTTCCTGCTTTGGTGCTATCATGGGATGGCAATTCACATTGAGCCGTGTCTTCAAAGGCTGTGCAGAGGCAGGATTCTTTCCTAAGGTATTCGCTCGTGTAAACCGAGCAGATTCACCAGTGCGTGGGATCGTGATTCTCTTGGTGTTGCAAGGGGTCATGGCCTTGATGACGACCGATGAAAGCTTGAGTGAACAGTTTGCAGAGTTGGTGAACTTAGCGGTAGTGACGAATGTATTCCCTTACATTCTATGCTGCTTTGCGGTAAACAAAATGCTTGCTGTAGAAGGAGCTCCTGTATCGTTGCGTCGATTGATCTATGTGATGAGCTTTATTGCTATCGTCTATGATAGCTATGCTATCTATGCGAGTGGATCCATGCCAATGCAAGGGGGTGCCATTGTGATTGCCTTTGGTTATGTGGCATATCAAGCGGCATTTCATTGGAGACCTCGTTTGGTGAAAGCCATTGGTAAGGGCGCAAATTAATAAAATAGAATATAAAGTGAATGCATGCACATATAAAAGTTTAGTCATATTTTGTAAAACTTCATGAAACTTTCATAAATATTGTGTATTATATTCTCAGAAGTGTTAATACTGTATCAAGAACTACGTTTTGGTACAGTATTTCTTTTTTCTTTCATAGTGTCGATAGTCATGAGGATAAGGAATTTTTTTGAAGTTAAATCCTATGTTCCTACTATCCATTGATGAAAGATAAATATCAAATATAGAGGTATAACAATAGTTGTAAAATTTATATGTATACTGGGCATATACATGGTAGTGTCATGTATGTAATGGGAAGATACACATACGTATTGAGTGATAGAAAGGTGAATAGAAATGAATCAAATGTATCGAGTTGTATGGAACAAAACAAAAAATATGTATGTAGTAGTGTCTGAATTGGCGAGTACTGTCAATGGTAAAGCAGTGAAAGCAGGCGTATTAGGTGCTGTTTTAGCAGTAACAGCTTTTGTAGGGCCTGTACATGCTGCATTGAATGAAGCGGGTACTGGTGGAGACTCAAATGTTGCTTTTGGAGAAGCCTCCTCAGCACAAGGAGCTAATAGCGTAGCTATCGGTAATAATGCTAGTACCGAAGGGGCTAATACAGTGGCACAAGGCGTAGGGGCTCTAGCAAAAGAAGCGAATAGTGTTGCTATTGGTGCGAATGCTAGTACTACAGGTGAAAATGCAGTAGCTATTGGCACAGGTAGTAAATCTGGTAGTGCTGGTAATAGTGGACAGTCTACCGTAGCTATTGGTGGTAGTGCGCAAGCTACAAGCAATCGTGCAGTTGCTATTGGGGATAGTGCCAAATCTTCTTGGTATGGTATTGCTATTGGTGCTCGTGTAGAAGCAAATCCTACAAGTGTCGCCATTGGTGGTGGTTACAATGCAGCAGAAGCAGCTAGAACAACGATGCCACATTCTGTCGCATTGGGTACTTATGCAAAAACAACGGCAGCAGTAGATACAGCAGAAGCTACAGTGACAGCAAATGGTACATCCTTAAAATTCACTGGCTTTGCAGGTGATGGAAAAGCGAATGGAGAAGGATTTGTTGTCTCTATTGGTACAGCGGGTAAAGAAAAGCAAATCCAAAATGTAGCAGCAGGTCAAATTACGGCTACATCTACAGATGCAGTGAATGGTAGCCAATTACATGCTGTAGCAAGCACGATGAGCACTATCGCAGGGTCTGTAAAAACTATCTTAGGCGGCAATGCAGCCGTAGCAGACACAGGTGCTATTACAATGACAAATATTGGTGGCACAGGCAAGAATACAATTGAAGAATCTATTAAAGCAACAAAAACAGAAGTAGCAGCAGGGAAAAATGTAACTGTAACTCCATCTACTGGTGCAAATGGCCAATCTGTGTATACCGTGGCAGTTAAAGACGATATTACATTGAATAGTGTTACAACAGGTACTACAAAAGTAGATGCTAATGGTGTTACTATTGGTGGTAAAAATTATGTATCCTCTAATGGATTAAATGCAAATGGCCAAGCTGTTACCAATGTGGGTAATGGAAGTATTGTAGCTGATTCTAAAGATGCTGTGAATGGCGGACAATTACATAGTGAACTTGAGAAAAAGGCTGATAAATCTGAGCTAAATACAATGAAACAAGATGTGAATACTGTTAAAGAGACTGTAAATACTATCAAAAAAGATGTATCCACAACTAAAGAGGCTGTTGGAAAAAATACAACTGAGATTTCTAATATTAAGAAAGATGTTTCTAAGGTGAAACAAGACGTGAATACAGTGAAAAATGATGTATCTACTATGAAAGACAGCATTGAAGAAACAATTAACGAAAAAATAAAAGAGATCAATGCTAATACATCTAATACCAGTCAAAATATGAATGCCTTAGAAAACCGTGTAAACTCTCGCATGGACAAAGCAGTAGCTGGTTCTGCAGCCTTGGCAGCATTACATCCATTAGATTTTGATGAAAATGACAAATGGAATGTGGCGGCAGGCTATGGTAGTTATGGCAGCGGTAATGCGCTAGCATTAGGTGCTTTCTACCGTCCTAATGAAGACACTATGTTCAGCATTGGTGGTGCTATGGGCAATGGCCAAAATATGGTCAATGTAGGCGTGAGCCTTAAATTAGGCCAACATAATGGTGTATCCAAATCCAGAAAGGCTATGGCTCAAGAAATTGATGTTTTAAAAGCTCAATTGCAAGAACAAGATCAAAAAATTGCTATGTTGATGAATGCTATGGCAAATATACAACAAGCAGGAAAATAATAAAAAACTAAAGTGAATATGAAAAAGAGGAAGATGGCTGATTAAAAGTCAATCTTCCTCTTTTTTATAAATATATAAAAAATAAATGGGGCTGTATAACAGGTAGAATTTATGATTTGTGAAATACAATTTATATGTAGGGGGATATATTCGTTAAACAGGTGAAATCAAGATGATAATTGTCGCATATATAAACCTGTATTTATCAGGGTTATCTACTGTTATGGATGGTTGCGTATAGTCTAGATAAAGCCTTATCTTAAGGGGGTTGTAGACCTTTGCGAAATGAATACTTTAAAACTTGATTTTAAATATCTAGTTATGCTATATTTGAAAAGCAATGTACATATAAAGGTAGATTGTAAGTTTGTTGTGATCATGCATTATGCATTTCACATAATACTAATTATAGGTAAAGGACTGACACTTGTGTCAGTCCTTTCCTATTAGCATTAAATAAAGTTAAAATTCAAAAAGATTGATGCTAGTATTTGGGGAATCTATCATTCTTTGATAGCCAGTTCGGCTGTGCAGTGAGGACAACGTGTTGCATCGTCAGCAATAGCTTCACGGCAATAGTCGCATTTGCGGGCTTCCACCGGTGCTTCTGCAGGTGTAAATCGCTTGATTTGGCTGATAACAGTGAAAATACAGAGCGCAATGATAAGGAACTCAAACACTGTATTCAAGAAAAGACCATAGGCTATCATAGGGATCCCAGCTGCTTTTGCTTCTGCAAAGGTAGTGGGAGCGGCACCAGTAGTTAAAGGGATAAATAAATTCGAAAAGTCTACCCCGCCTAATAATAAACCGATAGGAGGCATCACCACATCGTTTACTAAAGAAGTAACAATTTTACCAAACGCAGCACCAATGATAACACCGACTGCTAAATCTACTACATTACCACGCATAGCAAAGTCTTTGAAATCTTTTAAAAAACTCATTATAATCTCCATTTCAAAATGCATAATATAAAAGACATAATCTATATTATACTGCAATTACATCGAAAAAGATAGATATAAAGACAGAAGTTTAGATGGCTAGATAAGCGATGATGTATAGATTGCAAAAAAGCTGTCACACCATATGGGATAAGCCCAATGAATGACAGCTTTTGTATTAACGATGATGATCTACTTCTTGGATATTGGCATAGTTTCGATAGAGCTCATTTGGTAATTTTGTAGTAATAATGGATGCTTTATCGATCGTAGCAAATGTAACAGAAGAAATATGGTCAAATTTAGAAGGATCTGCCAATACATAGGCAGTACGACATTTTTGTATAGCTTTTTCTTTCACCGCTGCATCCAATGGATCTTCTGCTGTAAAACCAGAGCGGAAACTGATGCCGTGGGTACTAAAAAATCCTTGTGTGAAATTATAGGATTCTAGTTGGTTGAGGGCCACACTTCCTACGATAGAAGAAGAAATGGGGTTGACCGTACCCCCTAAAAGAATAACTTTCATATGGCGTGAAGCTAATAGTGTAGCATGGTGAATGCCATTTGTAACGAATGTAGCATGAGTATGCTGCAAGTAATGCAATACCATTTCTGTAGTGCTGCCTGCGTCGATAAAGATAAAGCCTGTGGAGCTAATCAATTCAGAAGCAGCTAAGGCAATCGATTCTTTGGCATCTCGATAGGTAATGGATTTAGGAAGTGTATCTAACTCCATACTACTATGATCCGGGGTCAGACTCGTAGCCCCACCATGAACCTTTTGCAGCAACCCTTTGTTGTGTAGGTGAGCCAAATCTCTTCGAATAGTAGGGGCAGAAGAAGACAAAGCTTGCACTAACTCATGTACTGTAACAACTCGATTTTGCTTGATGCGACGTAGAATAGCGGCATAACGTTCTTCAGGAAGCATAGTAAAATCACCTCCAATGTATGATTAACCTAGTACTACGATAGGGAAATATAACGCATTGCGTCTATTCATTTTCCTATATTCATGGTAATATAAATGGCAAATAAATTATAGTAGGCTATGGTGGATTTCATCAAAATGTATAAAAGTAAAGGCCATATTTTGCGATAAATTAATAATCCGCTCTGTGCGGATAGGAATTGTATAATACAGATAAGGAGATACGTATGAAATTAACAAAAATGCACGGTTTAGGAAATGATTTTATTGTGTTTTTTGATGATGGTACTACCACATTAGATGTGACAACGATGGCCCGACGATTGTGTGATCGCCATACCGGCATCGGAGCCGATGGATTGGTAATTGTTATGCCATCCGAAGTAGCCGATGTAAAAATGCGTATCATCAATTCCGATGGCAGTGAAGCAGAAATGTGCGGGAATGGCATTCGATGCTTTGCAAAATATGCCTATGATCGCAAAATTATCGGACAAGAGACATTCACTGTAGAAACATTGGCAGGGATTATGGAGCCCACAATTATTGCAGAGCAAGGTGTGGCACAATTAGTGAAAGTAAAAATGGGCCAACCTACATTTAAGGCTAGCCACATTCCTATGAATGTTGAATCTGAAAAAGTATTATCACATACGATTGATGTAGAGGGTGTGTCTTATGAGGTGAGCTCTGTCCTACTAGGTGTGCCGCATACCGAAGTGTTTGTGGACGATGTGACAGCAGTACCTCTTACAGTATTGGGACCAAAGATTGAAAAGCACCCATTATTTCCAAAAGGTACCAATGTAAATTTTGTGCAAGTTGTGAATGATAGGACAGTAAAAGTCCGTACTTGGGAACGTGGAGCAGGAGCTACGCTCGCTTGTGGTACAGGCTCTTGCGCCAGCGCTGTCATGGCCCATGAGAAGGGATTCACTGGACGGTCTGTAGATGTAGAATTGTACTTGGGCACATTGCGCATCGATTATGAAGCAGATGGCACGGTATATATGACTGGGCCTGCTACAGAAGTGTTTAGCCTGGAGTTGGAGGATGTAACTTGCTAGATAGGTGCTAGCATGTACGTATATAAAAGAAAAGAGGAAAGTTGATCAAGCTGTGTCAACTTTCCTCTTTTTGTGTGAGTTATCATACTATTATAAATCTAATAGTATAGTGCGGTTTTACATCAGATACGCTTGGCTGTATTAGTTCAGTTTCCATAGAATCGTGTCAATGAATCCATACCTTATGAATTAGTTTTTAACTGAATTTTCTTGCCAAATTTTTTAGTGAAGGCCGTAAGGGTAGCTGGTTTTACGGTATCTACTGTTACGATAAGACCATCTACATTTGGGGTTGGTGTCACGCCTAGGATGGTACCACTTGGCTCTAATTGACGATATAAAAAGGCAGCATCAGTTTGTAATGTATCAAAGTCACCTAAGCTATAGGAGCCAGTGGTGATAATATGATTGTCCAAGAAGTGTTTATCTTGGATGTAAGCTGTTTCTGCAGTAATGGCTTTTACATCGTTAGGGGATGTAAAGGAAATGACTAGATTTCCATCACGCCAGAACATAGCTCCGCGATTGTGGAAGTCATAGGATTCGCCAAATGTTTTTTTGATAAGGTTACGAGCGGTTTCTTCCATTTGTTGTTGGGAGATGGTGGCTTGTAATGTCTCAGCTGCTTTTGAATAGAGCATACGATATGTAATTTCCGCAGCTTCACTGCGAGTAACATATTTCTCTGGATTAAACAGCCCGGTGTTACTGTAGTTGATAAATCCAAATAAGGCTAATTCACGGACCGAAGATTGGGCCCAAGGAGCGATAAACTTTTGGTCGCTAAAATGAATGTTGTCGAGGGCTGTAGGATCTTCGGTTCTATATCCTTGGTAGTGTAGATATTTGTCGGCTACTACAGCAAATTCTTGGCGGGACATATATTGCTCAGGGCGATATGTTTTGTCCCCGTAGCCACTGATGATATTAGCTCTAGCTACACTTTCAATAGCGAGAGAAGACCAGCGATCGGATGTGATATCAGTGAAAGAACTAGCCAACATAATAGATGGTGGCTCACCGATCATTTTACTAAATAAAGAAGCAGCTTCTTCGCGAGAAAGTGGATCATTCGGTTTGAATGTTCCATTTTTGTATCCACTCATAAATCCTTCTTTAGTCATCTTTGTAATGGAATTATAGGCCCAAAATTGAGGGGTTACATCTGTAAAACGATACTTTTGAATGCGTTCAAAGGTTTGTAGGCTATTTGGTTGCGAATAGGTAAATGTTGTTGGCCCATTCACAGATACTTGCGTAGAAGGAGTTGTCGTGAATACAGGAGACGCTTCCTTAGCCTGCAATAGGAATGTTGGAATTAATGTGAGTACTAAAGCTGTATATATACGTTTCATCAAATACCTCCTGACTATTGGAATCTACTTATGAATTTCTTATGTTTATCATACCATATTTAAAAGAATGCTACTATGCAAAAAGAGTGACAAATGTCAATGTATAGGGGTTCATAGGAGATGAATTATATAGGAATAGTTATCTCTATCATGAGTTTTGGTTATAAACCTGTTTACAAGTAGGAATTAAAAAAATAAAAGACAGGTGTATTTTTAAAGTAGAAATTGAATGTATTAAAATACATAAAAATAATATAAGCCTTGTTCTTATAAGGCTTGATAGAATGCGGATAGAGTGTGATTTTTGCTACAAAAATAGCTGATTGATAATGACTAGCAAAAAGGTATAAAAATGGCTTCTTGCTAATATTGCAAGTCTTTTGTAATTACATAAAAATTACTATATAATAATATCATCGGAGACTATATAGGATGGAAGATTCTATTATAGGACATAGATGTTACGATTGCTGCATTTTGCCAATCAAGTGATAGTAGTTTACTTTAAAGTTGAGGATGTGAAGAAATGAAAATTCATTTATTTCAACAATGTTTGATTGATATGTTCTACCCTCATGTAGGCATGGCAGGTGTAAAGGTACTTGAAAACCTTGGCTGCGAATTAACAGTTCCTAAAAAACAAGTATGCTGTGGTCAGATGTTTGTTAACTCTGGTTACAATGATGCTGCCAAAGGGGCTATTAAGAACACAATTGAACAATTCGAGAATGCTGACTATGTGGTGAGCATGTCTGGTTCTTGTGCATTTGCGATTCGTGATGAATATCATCATATTTTAAAAGATGAACCAGAATGGTTAGCACGAGCTGAAAAATTGAGCTCTAAAATTTATGAGTTCACGCAATTCATCGTTGACGTATTAGGTGTCACTGATGTGGGAGCGCGCTTTAATGATAAAGTGACATACCATAAATCTTGTCACGTAACACGCTTGATGGAAATCAAAGAACAACCTATGAAATTATTGGAAAATATTCAAGGGTTAGAATACTTACCATTGCATCGTGCAGAGCGTTGCTGTGGCTTTGGTGGTACTTTCACAGTGAAAAATCCTGAAATTTCAGCTGCTATGACAAAAGAAAAAGCATTGAATATTGCTGATTCTGGCGCTAACATTGTAGCAGGCTCTGATATGGCTTGCTTGATGAATATTGAAGGTATGCTAGATCGACTTTACAAAGAAGGCGAAATTGATCGTCATATCCGTGTAATGCATATTGCGGAATTATTGAATAGTCGATAGGAGGAGTCACCATGAGTAATATTGTGTACGATAAACGTCCGTTTAAGACACGCGTTAATGATGTGCTTGCTAATGACTTCAAAGTAAAAGCCATTCAAACAGCACAGGATGTATTCTATGAAAAACGTAAAGCTGTAGTCGATCAAGTAGCAGAATGGGAAGACTTCCGCAATGAATCTGCTGATTTGCGCGACCATGTATTGGCGAACTTAGATTACTATTTAAATCAATTTGCTGAAAATGCTGAAAAAGCTGGTGCACATGTGCACTTTGCAGCTGATGATAAAGAAGCAACAGCAATTTGCATGGAAGTACTTCGTGCAAAAGAAGCAAAAATGGTTGTTAAATCTAAAACAATGGTATCTGAAGAAATCGGATTGAACCATGAATTAATTAAAGCGGGTATCGAAGTTAACGAAACTGACTTGGCGGAATTTATTCTTCAAACAGCAGACTTTGACCCTCCATCTCATATCGTAGTGCCAGCATTGCATTTCGAACGTAATCGTATTCGTGATACATTTGCGAAAAAATTAGGCTACCAAGGTACTGAAAATCCAGAAGAAATGACACGTTTCGTACGTAAATATATCCGTGATCGTTTCTTGCGCGCTGATGTAGGATTCACTGGATGTAACTTTGGTGTTGCTGAAACAGGTACTATTACTATCGTATCCAACGAAGGTAATGGTCGTATGGCGAGCTCCATGCCTAAAACACAAATCGCGTTGATGGGTATGGAACGTTTGGTGCCAGACTTTGCCTCTTTGGATGTTATGATGGAAATGTTGATTCGTTCCTCTGTAGGCGCTAAAATTTCTAACTACTTCTCCATGATTACAGGTCCTGCTCGTGAAGGTGAAGCTGACGGTCCAGAGGAATTACATATCATCATCATTGATAACCGCCGTTCTGGTATTTTAGGTGGCGATTTCGAAGAAATGTTACGTTGTATCCGTTGCGGTGCATGTATGAATATTTGCCCTGTATATCGTCATATTACAGGTCATGGTTATGGCTCTATCTATCCAGGACCAATGGGTGCTGTATTAACTCCACTATTGGTTGGTTATGAAGAAGCTGGCGATCTTCCTTACGCATCCACATTGTGCGGCGAATGTTGGGAACACTGCCCAGTTAAGATTCCATTGCATGAACTATTATTGAAACATCGTCAAGTGATTGCAGATAAATTGAAAATGCGTCCAGCTATTGAACGTAGCATCTTCCACACAGTGGCAACAGTATTCTCAAACTCCTTCTTGTTCGATATGGGTACCAAAATGGGTGCCATCGGCATGAAGCTAATGAGTAAAAATGGTCATATGGCAGATTGGACAAAAGTATTACCAGTAGTTGGTGGCTGGGTGAAAGCTAAAGACATGGGCGTACTCAAAATGAGTAAATTCCGTGATGAATATGCGAAACACGTAGCACAAAAGGGAAAGGAGAAATAAAATGGATCAAGCAAAAAAACAAGCCTTTTTAGGTCGCCTATCTCGTGCGTTAGGCCGTGACTCAATTCCTACATCTGTAACACCTTTTGATTTTTCAAAAGGACCTCAAGAAACGATGTATTCTGATCTTAGCCATGAACAAGTAGTAGAGATGTTCAAAACCGAAGCAGAACGCTTAGGTACTAAACTTATCGAAGTGGAGGCTTCTCAATTAAGCCAAGCTTTGGTGGACGAAATTGTAGCTCGTGGTGGCGGTAGTGTTGTGTACCCTAAATCTGCAGAAGTAGAAACATATGGTTTAGAAGCAGCATTCCAACAATTGAGTGAAGACCAAGCTACATTCTATCAATGGGATGCTACAAAAGGTCGCGAAGCGAATATCAATGTAGCGAAAGATTCTAACATTGGTATTACATTCCCAATCTTGGGTATTGCGGAAACAGCAACAGTAATCCAACCAAGTACAGAAGAATCTGGTCGTTCCCTAGGGTTATTGCCATTGACTCATATTTCTGTGTTACGTACTGAAAATATTCATCCACGTATGACACAAACGATGGCAGAATTAGCAAAGATCTATCGTAATGATCCAGCTAAGTTCCCTACGAATGTGGTTCACATTTCTGGCCCATCCAATACAGCTGATATCGAATTAGTTCGTGTCGTTGGTGTACATGGTCCTATCAATGTAACATTCATCTTGGTAAAATAAGCTAATTTTATTAAACGCGGTTTGCTTTTGCAAATCGCGTTTTTTGTCGCTTATTATAAGATAGATGAGTATTAGGAAACGAGAGAAAGCCTCGAGTATGCTATAAAGCACTATTGATTGACTCTTGAAATGGTGTATACTAATAGTTAAGGAGGGTCACGTGAAGGTGTTATACGTTGACCATTATGATGATAGAAAGGAGTGCTTGTTATGAAAGAATCTGTATACGAACAAATGAAATCTGCGTTGCAAGAATTAGCGGTTGCAGCTAAGTTAGGACAAGGTAAGTTGCTTGTGATTGGATGTTCTACTAGTGAAGTACGAGGTGGTCATATTGGCAAGGATTCTTCTTTGGATGTGGCAGCGGAATTATTCAAGGCTCTTTCAGAAGTACAAAGAGACTATGGATTTGATGTGGCTATCCAATGTTGTGAGCATTTAAATCGGGCCTTATTGATGGAACGTGCTGCAGCGGAAGTCAGAGGATATGAAGAAGTGAATGTAGTGCCTGTACAACATGCAGGGGGCTCCATGGCGACTACGGCCTATGAGAAGTGGTCTGACCCTGTGGCGGTAGAATGTGTGCGAGCTGATGCAGGTATCGACATTGGAGATACGTTCATCGGTATGCATTTAAAACATGTAGTAGTTCCCGTACGATTAGCCGTGAAAGAAATTGGAGCGGCCCATGTGACAGCAGCTCGTGTACGACCTAAATTTGTAGGGGGCGACCGAGCTCATTATAATGAGGCGTTAAAGTAAGAAAGTTGTGAGGTATCTGTGGAATTTTATACCTATGCCTATGTGGTGCAAAGAGGAGAATTTACATCTCTATTACAATACATTGTGACATCTATTTTGCTAGTGGCTTTACTAGTGGTAGGTGTGAAAGTGATGTACAATCGTTTCGATACGAAGTTTCGTGATTTAGGAATTATTATTGTACTAGGGCTAGTTTTTTTACTAGGCCTACAAGTCAATGACTATACGCGAGATGTAGATAATGCTGAAGAATCCAACTATATGGTTCAGTTTCTGAATAATTTCAGTGAAACAGAGCATGTTAACAAAGAAAAAGTTCGTGTGAACTCCTTGCGTGTTCATGATCGTATGATTGTGAATATTGACGATAAGTTTTTTGAAGTTACTTTCACTATGAATAAGGATGGTTATGCACTGCGTCCGATTCATATGATGAATGCTAATCCAAAAGTGGTAGATGTGAAGAAGGACGAACGATAATATGTTAACAGGTTATACATTAGTATTTATTAAGCTAACTCTTGGTATCTTGGCTCTCATTTTACAAATGAACTTGATGGGCAAGGGCAATTTGGCGCCTAATTCTGCCTTGGATCAAGTGCAAAACTATGTACTTGGTGGTATTATTGGTGCCGTAATCTACAGTGAAAGCATCGGTATTTTGCAATTTTTCCTGGTGCTTATCGCTTGGACGATTGTAGTGATGGGATTGCGTTTTCTTAGTGCTCATGTGCGATGGATTAAGACTCTCATCGATGGTCGACCTAGCATTGTGATTGATCGAGGAAAGATCCGAGTCGGGGAATGTTTGAAACGTGGCCTTCGGGGCAGTGATTTACAACTAAAACTTCGCAGCGCAGGGGTTACCCTTGTGAGTGATGTACGGCGTGCTGTATTAGAACAGAATGGACAATTGACAGTCGTTATGAACGGTGATGATTTGATTCGTTATCCTGTCATTGTGGATGGTGTAGTAGACCTAGATATTTTAGAACTAGTGGATAAAGATATGGCTTGGTTGGAAGAAGAAGTGGAAGACCAAGGGTATACAATTCGAGAAATTTACGTTGGTGAATACTCCAAAGGACATTTGATTTTGCATCCTTACAAAGGGCGCAGAGGGTAATACCATTGTATTTTTGGATGGAATGGTGTATACTTGGTGTAGAAAGATATAAGAAGTTAGAGCATTCTTTCATGAACTCAAAAAAGGACGGCTGCCACCGTCCTTTTTTCTTTCTATTTTCTATTCTTGTAATATTGCAGAATTGCATATGTCAAAAAATTAACAATCAATCCTTGCAGAATAGGGGTCAGAAAGTGACCAGATAATAATGAAGTTAGAGCCTCGTACATAAACTCACCTCCTTTCTATCAAAGAGGATGTCTAAAGTATAGCACATTTTATGAGAGAAAGGGGCATAAAGCCTTGAATAGGGATAGAAAAACATGTATAATGGTAAAGTAATAGCATTGGAATATGACAGTCCTATGGGGCTTGTGCAAGGAGAGCCTGTGAACCATGTCAGGCCTTGATTGGAGCAGCATTAAGCGGTAACTCTCTTGTGCCACGAGGAAACCTATAGGGCTGTCAGATTCGAGTGCTATGGTAAAGCAGCTAGCTTAGCTGCTTTTTTTCATATCTTAAGGGAAAGGAGGTTCCATGAGTTATTTAGCCTTATATAGACGATGGAGACCGAAGCAGTTTACAGATGTAGTAGGACAACATCATGTATCGGACACATTGCAACGAGCTATTCGGGAAGATAAAGTAGCTCATGCTTATTTATTTGCTGGCCCTAGGGGGACAGGTAAAACGAGTATGGCTAAAATATTTGCTCGTGCCATCAATTGTGAGCATGGGCCTACAGACACACCTTGTGGTCAGTGTGAATCATGTCAACAAATGTTGCAAGGACAAGCTTTGGATGTGATCGAAATCGATGCAGCTTCTAATCGTGGTATCGATGAAGTACGTGCCTTGCGAGAACAGGTCAACTTTTTGCCTGTAGTAGGTCATAAAAAAGTGTTCATCATCGATGAAGCGCATATGTTGACGAATGAAGCATGGAATGCATTGCTGAAAACTATTGAGGAACCTCCTAGTCATGTCATGTTTATTTTTGCTACTACAGAGTCTGAAAAATTACCGGTAACGATTCTATCTCGTTGTCAGCGCTACACATTCCGACGCATTACGGCAAAGGATATTACAGCGCACTTATTATATGTGGCAAAAGAGAGTCAGATTTCCCTTGATCCAGCGGCAGCACAGGTCATTGCGGTTCATGCAGACGGAGGCTTGCGGGATGCATTGAGTATTTTAGACCAATGCTCGGGGATGACATCAGAGATGATTACGGCCCCGTTAGTAGAATCTATGATTGGTCTAGTGAGCAAGACTTGGGTCTTAGATGTAGTGGATATTCTGAAAGCTGGTGATGGAGCCGGAGTATTGCAAGCTGTAGACGAAGCACTACAACAAGGGCGTGATGCACGACAAATTGTGACGGCTATTGTAGAGCATTTGCGGGCTATGATTATCGCCAAGGTGTTGCCGGAAGCAGAAGAATTACTGGCCTATGATACACATCGTGAAAGATTGCTAGAGCAGACAAATGCGTTGACTATGGAAGAAATTGGCCGCTATATTAATGTGCTGCAAACGGTACAAAACAATGCGAAACAAGTGGATAATCCAAGAGTCATTGTGGAGATGGGATTACTTTCACTCTTGCAATTAGGGGGCGGTACCTATCAAACCTTAGAGGGACGCATGACGACGATGGAACAATTTGTGAATCGTCAAGAAGACAACTTGTTGCAAAAGGTGAACGAGTTAGTAGAGCAACGGCCTATAATGACCGTGGGTGCATCTAAGGCGGAAGCTGTAATTTCTCCTGTAAGAACTATAGAAATGCCGCCAATGCCAGAAAATGATTTCTATGAAAGTGCCATGGAGGATATACCACATCCGGTAGCAGATGAAACAGTTGTGGAACCAGTACCGAAAACAGTACGGATGGCTCCATTGCCTCCGCCGACTGTTAGCGCTAGCTCACGAGGAACCTCTCCGATTAAGAATACCTTGCCTCCACCAACGACCAAGAAAAGTGCAAATCCAAAACCAGCACCTAGTAAACGGACGGAAGTGAGTCAAGATATCGTTATAGGCCGTGGCATTGTGAATGTGCATGAATATAGCACGATTTTAGCAAACGTGATAAAATGGTTGAGAGGTCATGGATTTGGCTTGCTCAACACGATTTATCAGCAAGGTAAACTAGCCTATTTAGATCAAGAGCGAGCGATCCTTGTATTCCCTACTGCGGTGGCAGTGCCTATTTTGACACAATCACGCCATCAGGAAGATGGGAAGCGTGCGTTCCAACAAGTCGTAGGCAGACCGATTCTGGTGGAAGCGATGGCTAAGAATGATCCTCGGCTTCGGGTGTATATAGAGGCAGCTCAAGGTGGTTCATTAGAAGGAGCTAAGAGTACTGTACAGTCAGAACAGAGCGATGCTTCTCCGGTAAGTTCTGCAAAGGTATATGGTGAGGTGTCACAAGAGAAAGTAGCAAAAGAAACGGCTACAATCTCAGCGGCACGATCAGTATCCACAGAGGAAATAGGCTCATCGCAGGATGTGATGCAAGGTGTGGTAGAAGAAACGATAGCTGCACCGGTATATACGGGAACGTCTGCAAATTCTCATGTGGGAGCCGGCAGTGCCCCTACAAATATAGAGGGTATCATTGATGATTTCCTCACAGTTTATGAAAATCCTGAAGCAGTGCTCAATCCGTATTATGAGGAAACTATAGCTGGTAACAAGGAACTTTCACAGGGGGCGGTACAAGATGTACGGAGTTTACCTAAGTGGAGTTCTGCAGAGGCCAGTGATGAAGAACAACAAGATCCACTGTTATACCCTGCATTGCAGCGTATGGAAGCAGTTGGATATGATATTTATGTAGAAGAAGTAGACGAAACGTCTAAGAATTAAGAGGAGGTTCACTATGTTTGGTGGCGGTAATATGCAAGGTATGTTGAAAAAAATGCAAAAAATGCAAAAGGATATGGCGAAGGCTCAAGAGGAGATTAAAAACTCCGTAGTGGAAGCATCCATCGGTGGTGGTGCTGTTTCTGTGACAATGAATGGAGAACAAGAAGTATTGTCCATTAAAATTGCGCCAGCAGCGGTAGATCCTGATGATGTAGAAGCATTGGAAGATTTAATTGTAGCAGCTGTGAACGAAGCAAACCGCAAAGCGAAAGAAGTAGCAGAACAAAAATTAGGTGCTGTAACAGGAAATCTGAAAATTCCTGGAATGCCAGGCATATTCTAATATGACAAATCCATTAGAACGATTAGTTGAAGAGTTACGTCGATTGCCGGGGGTAGGTGCGAAATCTGCACGGCGCTTGGCGTACCATTTGATAGAAGCGGAGCAAGAAGATGTACAGCGGTTGGTGGAAACCATTGTAGCCGCAAAGGAAGCCACGCATCGTTGTTCACAATGCTTTAATTTATCTGCCCAAGACCCTTGCGAATTTTGTGCAAGCTCTAAACGGGACCGATCCATGATTTGCGTGGTGGAAACATCTCGTGATGTGATTGCCATCGAGCGCAGTGGGGATTATAAAGGGTTGTACCACGTATTAGAAGGGGCTTTATCTCCTATTGATGGAGTTGGCGTTGAAGACATTCGATTGAAAGAATTAATGATGCGCCTCCAAGATGATACGGTACAAGAAGTAATCATTGCTACGGACCCTGATGTAGAAGGGGAAGCCACAGCGCTGTATATTGCACGATTGTTGCAACCGACAGGGATTAAGGTAACGCGCATTGCTCGAGGAATTCCAGTGGGCGGCGATATTGAATATGCCGACGAAGTGACGCTAAGTGGCGCCGTATTACATCGTCAAGAAATGAGGTAACTATGGATTATATTATGACAGCTGCAGTGGCGGTCATCGTAGCCTGGGTGGTTATCAAAGTGGCTTGGTTTACGATTAAACGAGTAGCTATGAATGTATTTTTAGGGATAATTTCCTATGCATTCGTAACAGAGGCTCTACATATTCCTGTGGATATGAATATTATGTGGTGGGCCTTAACGATGATATTGGGGCCTTTGCCAGTATTGGGTTTGGCATACTTTCACTAATAGGATAAGGAGAACCTATGCAATTGAATGCAGCGCAACAACAAGTTGTGAATGAATTAGATAGAAACATTTTATTGCTAGCTTCTGCAGGAACCGGTAAAACAAATACATTGTCCCATCGAGTGGCACACATTCTCGAATCTGGGCGAGCAACGGGAGAGGAAATACTATGCCTCACCTTTACCAATAAGGCTTGTCGTGAGATGAAAGAACGGATGCTTTCTATCGTGGGGCAGCAGGCACAGGCTGTGAAAGTATCTACTTTTCACAGCTTTTGTTATACCATCTTGCAAGAAGAGGCAAAATTACAAGAAGATTTATTTTCCGAGTTTCTCATCATGGATGAGGAAGATACAGCCGAATTGATCGGTGAATTTTTGCCAGGGTTAGTAAAAGAGCGAAATTTGGGGAATACCCCACTCATTATTCATAAAGACACGATACAACGAGTGATTGGGGTAGTGAAAGAGTATCGGTCTGTATATGGGTATTATTCTGATGATTTACAGATGGATTATATACAAACCATAGAAACTCTATATGATAAAGATATATCTGTATTGCAACAAGCTATGGGTAGTTCTGTAGTGGAAGAGTTTTTCCGTCACAGTGGTATCGATGTGATGATGGACTATGAGAAACGATTACGGGCTCTTAATGGATTGGATTTTACAGATTTAATCACAAGAGTACATCAGCTGTTCCAACGACCTGATGTGGCTAAGCGTTGGTGTAGTCGCTACTCCTATATTGCAGTGGATGAAATGCAAGATACGAGCCGCCTAGAATATGATGTGATGAAAGTGATGTGGCCAGGCAATCATGTTTTGCTATGTGGAGATTACTTTCAAACTATTTATGAATGGCGAGGGTCAGATCCGTTAGCATTAATCAAGGATTTTCGCAAGGACTATGAGCCTATAGGAATTGTATTTGATGAGAACTATCGGGCGAATCAAACCTTGTTCAAAGCCTCCTTTGCTATGTTACAACAGGTGTTCCCTGAGTTGGTAGCTGATATGTATGAGAGGCTGCCACGGGCGGTAGCCAAAGAGTCGGGATCTCCTATCGTTGTCTATGAGGGGGCCACTGCCTATAAAGAGGCGGCCTATATTTTCGATGCACTACGTGCATTGCGGTCTAGTCAGGCCATGCCTCCTGCCGGTATTTTAGTGCGTTTTAATTACCAAGCAAAAGAGTTAAGTCAGCTCTTTGAGACCTTTAATAAATCCTTGTCAGAATCAGAACGATTACGATTTATTTTAGTAGATGAGCTGAAGTTTTTCCGACGTCAAGAAGTAAAGGATATATTGTCTTTCTTTAAAGTACTTGCCAATCCTCGGGATGTGATGAGTGCTAAGCGGATGATACGAAAATTTGTCACAGGCGTTGGGGAACAAAAGATTAAAGAATTGGAAAGCTCCTATGTGCGTGAAACGGGATTGCGAATTACAGACTTCATGAGTACTCATATTTTTGAACAAGAACCGTATGAACGATTAGAAAGGGCTCTTTTAGCCAAAGATGTAGTCGTATTTGATGTGGAGAGTACGGGTGTGAATGTCATGGAGGATCGGATTATTCAGATGGCGGCGATTCGCATTGATGAAACGGGGCAAGTGGTGGATACCTTTGAAGAGTTTATCAATCCAGGCGTACCCGTGGGGGAATCGGAACAAGTGCATGGATTTAGTGATGCCTATTTGGCTGAGCATGGTCGCCCACCAGAGATTGTGCTACAAGAATTTTCTGCATTTGCACAAGGGGCTGTCATTGTAGGTCATAATGTGACCTATGATATGAGTATTTTAGAGCAAGAATGCATACGGCATCACGTGGCGATGCCCACAGTGCAAGCTGTGTATGACACATTGAATATCTATCGTCGCTTTTATCCGAATTTACGAAATCATAAATTAGGCTATTTGAGTGAACATTTTCCTATTGATCATAAGCCTACACATAATGCTATGGATGATATTTTAGCCACTGCTAAGTTATTAATCTATGCTATGAAGAAAAATATTATCCCTACAAAAGCGCAACGGATGGGCTTTGTCAATAAATATAGGGCGTACTTCGGTAAGATTGCATCTGCTATGGATACATTGCGGCGAAAAATGCTCACCAGTAAGCCGACGGAGCTATTAACCTATATTATGAAAGATATGGGTGTAGCTGGGTATTATGAAAGTAAAGTAACCGGGGATAGTCATGGGCGTCAATTGCAGAGTATCCGAGAACTCTATAAGATTTTTAAAGAGTTAGAAGAAGAAAACCCTGAGTATGTAGGTCGAGATGGGATACAAGTTATGTTAGAGCTATCTGCCTTAAATGCTGGGGAAGGTATGTTCCGTCGTAGAGGAGATGATCGGATTCCGATTATCACAGTGCATCAGGCCAAAGGTAGTGAGTTTGATCATGTCTTTTTAGCGGGAGTGAACGATAGTGCGTATCCATCATATCGAGCGGTTCAAGAAGGTCGCATCAGCGAGGAACAGCGTATTTTTTACGTCGCTTTGACAAGGGCTAAGCAGCACTTAACGATTACGTATCATGTGCATCGCAGTAAAAAACGAGACCTCATGGGAAGTCGATTTATCCAATGCATTCCTCGGCAGTATTTGGACTTTCACCAGTAATAGTAGGATCTGCGAGGCGTGATAAATCCGTAGGGACCTATAGAAAAAGTTCTACTGATAAGGTATAATATTGCGTATAGAGATATGTTTCTATATAAGTTATCAATCATTTGGGAGGACAGAATGGAACAAAAAGAGATGGTTGTTGTCGTTGACTTTGGTGGTCAATATAATCAACTGATCGCGCGTCGTGTACGTGAAAATAATGTATATTGTGAGGTGTATCCATACAATAAAGCATTAGAAAAAATTAAAGAATTGCAACCAAAAGGTATCATCTTCACAGGTGGCCCTGCTAGCGTATACGAAGAGAATGCTCCAAAAATGGAAGCGGAAGTATTTGAACTTGGTATTCCAGTGTTGGGTATGTGCTATGGTATGCAGTTTATGGCACACACTTTGGGCGGTCATGTAACATCTGCAGAAACTCGTGAATTTGGTAAAACTCCAACTCATGTAGATGTGTCCTCACCATTGTTTAAAGGGCTTTCCGAAGAAGAAGTTGTTTGGATGAGTCATGTGGATTATGTGGCAAAAGTACCAGAAGGCTTCAAAATCGTAGCTCATACAAAAGATTGTCCAGTAGCAGCGATGCAAAACGAAGAGCGCCGTTTATATGCTATGCAATACCATGCAGAAGTGTTGCACACAGAACATGGTAAAGAAATGCTTCACAACTTCTTGTACGAAGTGTGTGGATGTACAGGCCAATGGACAATGGCAAACTATGCAAAAACTGCCATCGAAGAAATCCGTAATACTGTAGGTGATGGTAAAGTGTTATTGGCATTGTCTGGCGGTGTAGATAGCTCTGTAGCAGCAGCGTTAATTTCCAAGGCTGTAGGCGACCAATTGACTTGTATCTTCGTTGATCATGGTTTGATGCGTAAAAACGAAGGTGACGAAGTAGAAGCGGCGTTTAAAGATTCTGGTATGCACTTCATTCGTGTGGATGCAGAAGAACGTTTCTTGACAAAATTGGCAGGTCTTGAAGATCCAGAAGCAAAACGTAAAGCTATTGGTGAAGAATTTATTCGTGTTTTCGAAGACGAAGGTCGCAAAATTGGCTCCGTTGACTACTTAGCACAAGGTACGATTTATCCAGACGTAATTGAATCTGGTACTGGCGAAGCAGAAGTGATTAAATCTCACCACAATGTAGGTGGCTTGCCTGCAGTAGTAGATTTCAAAGGTTTAATCGAACCACTTCGCAACTTGTTCAAAGATGAAGTACGACAATTAGGTGCAGAGCTTGGTTTGGCAGATTACCTAGTATGGCGTCAACCATTCCCAGGTCCAGGTCTTGCGATTCGTGTGATGGGGGAAGTAACGAAAGATAAGCTAGATGTATTGCGTGATGCGGACTACATTTTCCGTGACGAAATCGCAAAAGCTGGTTTAGATCGTTCCATTAACCAATACTTTGCGGTGTTAACAAGCACACGCACAGTAGGTGTTATGGGTGACTTCCGTACTTATGATTACACATTGGCCTTGCGTGGGGTGACCACCACTGACTTCATGACAGCTGATTGGGCGCGTATCCCTTACGATGTATTAGATACTATCTCCCGCCGTATCGTGAACGAAGTAAATCACATTAACCGTATCGTGTACGATATTACAAGTAAACCACCAGCAACCATTGAGTGGGAATAAACTAAACATACTGAAAGCCAGCAGAATTTAGGTTCTGCTGGCTTTTGGTTTGTTTCAAATAATTAAAAATATATATGTAATTGTTGTGTTGCTAAATATAATGTTTTTCAATAGATATTAAATGGACTCCTATAGATTCAATGATTAAAACAAAGGATTGTGCTGAACCATATTTTTAATTTATGATATAATAAAGTTTATATAAAAACAAAGAGAGCATTGAATTATAATATCTTATAAAAATAGAGTTTTTATAAATGTTTGAATTAGCAAACAAAAGTTAAAATATATAAATTATTGTAATTATTCATTAATTATAAGCGGTAGAATCTTAGAAAATTTAAATAGCACTTATTACTATTTAAGGGATATTTTGATAGTTGCTAAGAAAGGGAGATATTGTTGTGAACAGATTTGATATTATTCAAAAAATAGGTAACAAATATCATGTTGGAAACACAGAAGCAGGTGAGTTTAGCTATGTTAAGGCACTTGCTACGATTGGGAAGGATATTAAAGATTACCAAAAAGGTGATACTCAACAAAATCACCAATTTTTAGATATTCGCTTCGAAAATGATAGATTAGCAATATTAGTAGAGTGTAAAAACAAGTTTTCTAAATGGAAAAAAGAGAAAATTCAGAAGCAATTACAGGATTATGTTAGATATGAAAAGGCATACTCTGATAAAAAGATAGTTGCCATATTGGTAGAAACCGATGGTGATGATGTATGGGTATGGTACGGTCAATCAGTAATTATAGATGATGAGCACAAAAAATCAGATGAATCAATTATTAAAACATTTGAAGAATATGAAAATCTTTGTTTTGGTAAAGTCAATGATAAAATTAAAGTTGTAGATTCTATCAAAATACTTAATGAAAAATTGAATTCTGATGGTGTCAATGAAAAGCTGAGAAGTCAATTTGTAGGTACATGTTTATTAGCATTGAAAAATGGTCTTACTTATAAAAATGTAAACGGAACTATTGATCCCAATACAGGGAATAACTTATCGCCTGAAAAAGTTGTAATAAACAATATAAAAAGTATTTTATCTGGTTTGTTGTCCAAAAGTGGAGATATAACTGACTTAAATAAAGCGGGTAAGCTATCAGTTCTAAATAACAAGGTTTTGGATGATCAAGATATAACGACTTTAACATATGAAGAAATAAAAGATATATTAGAATTTATAGATTCCAACATCGTTCCTTATATAAACGATAAAAATACGGCAGGACAAGACCTATTGAATGTATTTTTTACTACATTCAATAAATATATTGGTAAGTCTGATAAGAACCAAGCATTTACGCCTGATCATATATGTGATTTTATGAGTAAGGCAGTGGGAGTTAATAAGAATTCAAGAGTACTAGATCCTTGTTGTGGAAGTGGGGCATTTATTGTTAGGGCAATGACTGATGCTATGGATGACTGCGAAACTGAATTAGATCGTGAGAATGTAAAGAGAAATCAGATTTTTGGAATAGAATATGAAGATGGAGCTTTTGGTTTGTCATCTACAAATATGCTCATACACGGAGATGGAAATTCCAATGTGGTGCAAGCATCTATGTTTGATAGAGCAGAATGGATACAGGATAAGAATATAAATATTGTTCTTATGAATCCTCCATACAATGCAACTAAAAAATTTTGTGACCCTCAGTATACAAAATCGTGGGATGCTGAGAAAAAAGTGGATCCATCTAAAGGATTTCATTTTGTTGAGTGGATAGCAAGGCATGTTCCAAGCACTTGTAAAATTGCTGTTTTACTTCCGATGCAAGCGGCAATCGGAAATTCAAGAGATATTAAAAAATTTAAAAAGAAAATGTTGGAAAACTACACATTAGATGCTGTGTTCTCCCTGCCTAATGAAATGTTCTATCCGGGAGCTTCAGCTATTGCATGTTGCATGATATTTGATTTGTCTCAAAAGCATGAGAGAGCAAATAGAGATACATTTTTTGGGTATTTTAAAGATGATAAATTTATTAAGAGAAAAGGGCTTGGAAGAATAGAACAAACAGACCAAGATGGAAATAGCTTATGGCAAAAGATAGAAGCTGAATGGCTAGATTTGTATAAGAATAAAAGAGAAGTGGCTGGATTGTCTGTTATGCACAAAGTAACATGTGATGATGAATGGTTAGCAGAGGCATATATGGAGACAGATTATACAAAGCTGACAGTAGGCGATTTTGAACGCACCATCCGTGATTATTATTCATATTTAATTAAGAGTGGTGGAAAATGATACTGAATACGAGCAAATGGAAAAATTTTTGTTTAGACAAACTGTTTACAATAAGTGCAGGAATATATCATTACTCTGATGAATACGACATTGGAGATACACCGTATATATCTGCATCTAATGAAAATAATGGAATACAACAACGAATAAATTTAGACCCTGAATTTTCTGGAGATTGTATCATTACTGGAAAAGTAGGGTGTACGACTTTTTATCAGTCTGAAGATTTCTGTGCAACTAGTGATGTTAACATATTCAGACCTAAAAATTTTGAGTTAAATAGAAAAATTGGATTATTTATAACTGCTATTATCAATTTTAGCGAAAACTATAAGTGGAATTATGGTAGACAATGCAGGGTTGGAGATAGTAAAAAAATTATAATTAAGCTTCCAACAAAAATGAAGGATGATGTGTATGTGATTGATTCAGAAAAAATTTTTTCGGATGAAGGCTATATACCTGATTTTGATTTCATCAACCAATTTATGGAATACGTTGAAAATGGAGAGAGTGTGTGTGAAGGTTCTATTAAAGATAGTTTAAGAACGACAAATATGAAATGGGATAAAAGTTTTGATATTAAGATCGCAAATTGGAAAGACTTTTATTTGCATAAACTATTTAAAACTAGAATGGGTAATGGTATAGATGCAGTTGTTACAACAAACTATAATCCTAAATATAATTATGTTTCCAGAGATAGTAATGGGAATGGTGTAGTTGGATTTGTTGATGAAATAGAAGGAGAAGAGCCATTTCCAGCAGGAACGATGTCGTTAGCTTTGGGTGGTAGCTTTTTAGGCTCTTGTTTTATTCAAAAGGAATCATTCTACACAGCACAAAATGTTGGTGTATTACAAGAACGAGAACCTTTGTCCATATATACCAAGTTATTTATTGCTACTTTAATTAGAAACGAGTGTAAGATAAAGTATCAAGCATTTGGCAGAGAACTAAATTCTCATTTCAGAAAAGATTTTACGATTAAACTACCAATTAAGATGGATAAGACAAACATAGTGTACGATGAGAATAAGTTTTACTCAGACGAGGGGTACATTCCTGATTGGGAATTTATGGATAATTTTATTAAAAATTTACCTTATGGTGATAGAATTTAAAGAAATTATTAATAAGTTAGTGGTGAAAAATATAAATATCCTTCAATTTATCCCCAAGATATAATATAATAAATGTGGGTAATAAAGTGGGGGATAAATTTATGTATATAGGCTCTTTGTCAAATGTGGGGGCTGCTCATATAAAAAGTTCTTAGCACTAGCTATCTAAATAGCTAGTGCTATTCTT
>NZ_RQVA01000012.1:0-59960 GCF_003992255.1 Veillonella sp. CHU110
TCAAACTCTCCAAGATATCTTGAAGCTATTTGATAGCTCATTCATTTTCGTTGTTGCCAATTGCTTGGCTAGAATTTTTTGGTTGGTTTCAACTATATGAAACCCGCACTCTGGCTTATGTTTACTTCTTTCGAAGTAATTATCTTACATTGTTCAGTTTTCAAAGATCAACTTTGTCTTTCACACCCCTGTGTTGTGGCGACTAGATTATGATAACAGATTCACAAGTTTGTGTCAACAGTTATTTTAATCTTTTTTATAACTCTTTCGAGTTATTTCCATGTGTTCTCCTGAACACTTTTAATAGTATATGCCATTTTTTAGTAAAATGCAACCCCCATTTTTCTTTTTTTCGATACCCCCATTCCCTCTCCGCTCATCATATCTTTTCTATTATGTATTTATCTATACCCTATCACTTCACGACTCATTACAAGGTATAACTTACTATATATTTTCAACATAGTAATAACTTTGATACTATCTGGCAAGACCCTAACTGGAGTGCACAATTTTCACCAAACTATCTTAGGGTTTTTCCTATTTATAATGCAAATACAAAAGTTAACACCATACTCCTGTATATACTTACCGATTCATATAATCTATCATTATTATTTTCTTACCCCCATACAAGAGACCGCAGTTATGTAAAATTGTTTTATATCATTTTACTATGCCATAATTTAAATACAAAAATACACTATGATCCTGAACAAACCAAGTAAATCACCTCATATCAAACCTTTCTTATTTCTTCTCAAGAGAGCGCAATGATGCGTAAACTTCCTTATGCCATTTTGTTACCTATAATATAAATACAAAAAGACCGCAACATGCTCCTGAACAAACCTAGCGAAGGCATCAGTTTGAAAAGGAGTATGTTGCGGTCATTCTTTACCATATATATACATACGGCATAAGATAAAATAGCATCACAAGCGAACGCTTTCACCCAATTCAAATGTCCCTTTTGTTGTAACTACTCTATCTGTGGCCTGCAATCCATCTAATATCGTCACATAGCCATCAGTCTCAAGTCCGACTTCGATGGTGCGTATATCAATTGTGTTATCATCCGTTAATACATACACAAAACTTCCATCATCACCGCTTCGAATAACATCTTTCGGTAATGTAAGTGCCGGTGCTTCTGCATTTGTTTCAATAACCAACGTATAAAACTCGCCAATCGTAATGACACCAGGTTCCACCGTGAAAGTCGCTTTCACCGTCGTACTAGGCCCATTCTCCACTCCCACATACGTGATTTGACCAGGAATTTGCTTACCATCAACCTCTAGATATACCTGTATAGGTCCTGTTTGGTTCGGTTGATTCAGTATAGCCCCAAAACTTTGCGGTACACTTAGTGTTGCGATCACGGGTGAATCCTGTTGTACTAATATGAGCGGTTTTCCTTCGATAGCTATTTTTCTATCTTCATTATAAATTGCCGCTACCTTTCCATCCATGGGCGACACGATTTGCGCAGCTGCCATTTGCGCCTGTACTTTAGCAATGGCCGCTTCTATCCCTGATGTATCCACTGCTGATCCTCTCGCATTGGAGGGGACAGATACAACAGAAGATTGTGCTCTGGCCGCAATCGTTTCATATTCTCGACTCGTAATAATCCCCGCATCGCGCATATGACGTGCACGTTCCACATCCCCCGAAGATACACTTCCGCCTACTACCGTTGTAGTTGAACTATGTTGCACCGCTCTACTTCGAGCCTCTTGCAGTTGGCCTAACAACATTTGTAGTTGCTGTTGTAACGACGTCGTATCAATCAACGCCAGCACTTGACCTGCTTTCACCGTATCGCCTACTTTCACCGTGAAAGCAGACACACTACCCGATACAGGCGATTCAATACTCGCCTTATGTAAAGCCGTAATATTGGCCTCATGACTAATCCGCACCGGCATTTGTCGTTCCACCGGTTGCTCCACTTGCACTTTTGTAGGTTGCATCATCATATACACACTGCCTACAATGACAACCACAGATACAATAGCTATATATTTCCAATACGTTCGTATCCAACCATACTTCATAACAAAACTCCTCTCGTATACGTTGTATTATACTACGATATAAAGGGAATATCTAGAATCGAACGCAGTTATATGCCACCCTCACATCATTCCCACACAGAGAAACGCAGTTATACGTAGTAGCCTTGTGGCAGCCCTTAACTGCCTAAATCACACAAAGGCAAAAGAGCACGACATATTCCGGAGCAAACCTACCGTAGGATCAGTTTGTGGAGGAATGTATCGCGCTCTTTCCTTTACCTTATTCAGTTAACAGCCTACATAGCAGAACAAGTGCATTGTCTTTTGCTGAGTTTAGTGCTATACTTAAAGCAATAAAAGAAGAGCCACCAACGTGTGAAGGCGTTAGGCTCATCTCTAAAGCTTCAAAATGGATAGCCTAACGTGTATAAGTATTAGCAGTACTTATCTTTTACGTTAGGCTTTTTCATTAATTAGTTTATTTAAACCAATCAATGAGATGTACTAGTAACTTTAGAATTAAAATCAATAGATCAATTTTTCTAAACTTTTTCATAGTACCACCTCCTCCCATAATAGGAAGAGATGAGCCCAACTCACGTTAGCGACACTTCTACGCCTTCATTATATCACATTCGTGTATATCACTAAATCATGTTTAAAAGCAATCCACAAACTATCCCCCAAAGGAACGCCGTCACGAGTAGTAGCCTTGTGGCGGGCCCCTAACTACCTAAATCATAGAAACACAAAAGACCGCAACATACTCCTGAACAAACCTACCGAAGGATCAGTTTGAGAAGGAGTGTGTTGCGGTCTTGCATTGAACTGCATTAGTCATGACCGTCAAAAAGTATATAGTATAGCAAGAGACGACCTACCGTAGGATCAGTTTGCGGAGGAATGTGTCGTGCTCTTTCCTTTATCATATTGAGTTAAGACCGTCACAGGCTATATAGCAGGACAAGTGAGGTCAAATCGATGTACTCTTTCACTAGCCAACTGACTGGTCGTCTCATGGCATGTAAACAGGAACACCTGTGTATGCTCACTCAACCGTTCTATGACCTGCAATGTCAATTTTTGTCGTTCCATGTCAAAGCGCACTAGTACATCGTCCAACAGTAACGGCATAGATTCTACTTTTTCTGCAAAAGACTCTGCTAGGCTTAGTCGCAATGCCAAATACACTTGATCTCCAAGACCACTGCTCCATTTCCTTAATGGAATCTCTCGGCCCGTTGTATCTTCTACATACGCCCCTTTATGGGTATCATCCATATGCAATGTGTAAATACCACCTGTCATGGCTTTCACATACGCAGAAGCCCTAGCCAGCATAGCTGGTTGCCGATCTGTTTCGTATTCTTGTTGCGCCAGTTCCATACCATGGTTGATGAACACATAGGTCATCCACTCTTCCAAGGCCTCGCGTAATTCCGCTTCTAGCTGTTCTTTTCGCAACAATGCTTCCGATATCGCATGGGATGTACTCAAGTGCCGCATCGACTCTTGCAAAGTACCTCGTTCTTCATACAAAGCTTGCAAGGACGCTTCAATTTTTCCTAACTCTTTTTCACTACGAGTGTATTCTAACTCCCACTTTCCTTTATCATTACCTTGCAGACGACGGTACCACACATCTCGATGCAACTCTTTAGGCGCCAACAACTCCAATTGTCGTTGACTTTGTCGATAAATCGTATCCCATTGTTTATACTGGTCCTGTTGTAACAATCGCTGACGATATTCTGCCGCACTCTTAGCCCCAGCCTTTTGAATCAACTCTTCTTGCGCTAAGAACAGTTCTTTTTCCTTTTTACTCCATGTAGCATATTCTTCGCGATAATTTTTACGCTGGCTTTCCTTTTGCTCCCACCGTACACGATTCTGCTTATGTAACTGTAATTGATTATACACCACACGCAATTCTACAATCGATGGCAATGTAGTCAACTGTAAAGAACCCCATAATGTGCGACATCGATTTACAATCGCTTCCAATTGTTCATGATGTAACCGTACTTGCTTTTGATAGCCTTCAAACTCACGCAATCGTTCATGATACGCTTGGTATTCTTCTTTCATACCATAGAAAGCATCATCTCGATTTGTCTGCTTTGCTTCTTTCGGAAGCCATGCTTCCCATACATCCATAGCTTCACTACCGGCTAGCTCTAAGGATTTGCCCTCTGCTACCCATTGTGCCTTCATCACTTCATAGGCTTTAAAATGGTTGACATCATCGCCATAGGCCTTAATCTGTTCGGATATAGTCTCTATCTCTGAAAGTAACGCTTCATACTCAGATTCCGTCGTTGGCATAGATCGCCCAGCTCGCGTTTCCAAGTTTGAAAAATCCTTAGTAGATACTTGTACGACCTTAGCTTTACCAAACGCATATCCCTTATAAGCACATCCCGCACCTATCAATAGAGCTAGTACACCCGCCATAGCTGGTACACCCAGTGTTTCTGCATACGCCATGTGCCATCCCAACAAGATGATACCTAGTGCCACTAGTATCACAGCACCGATGTAATAGGAACGCCCCGACGTCACAGTCTCCGTAGCGGGAGTACTCTGTTCAGATAGATAGGCTTCTTTCATCGCTTCCAACGCAGCTTGCTTCTCTTCCAATGCTTTCACCGCATTAGTCACCTCACGAGCGCTCTCATCTTGAGGAAAAGGTTCTCTCCGTTGCCACGCTTCATAGGCCTCACGAGCACTGCGCAACTGACGGGCTGCCTGCTCTCCATCATACCAATTGACATCATGAGGAAACGTATCCACATCACGCCAATACACATGAGATTTACGGATGAAAGCCAATTGAGCTTGCACTTTTCCCAAGTACAAATCTCCTTCACGACATTCTTTTTCTAATTGCGTCCATTTAGACACCTCTTGGTATAAGGCTTCAATTTCCTTCTCGTACATTCCCAGTGCATCTTCTGGATCAAAATTATCCGGCACTAAGCCATCTTCTTTACCACGCCAAATGCGCATATATTCTTGGCATCGACGAATCTCTTCATCTAATTCTAAAAAGGCTTCTCGCTCTAATGGCTGATCCACGTGGAAACGATGCATATTCTGCTTTGCTTCTTCTCCTCGTTTATAGGTGTCCCAAGCTCGAAGTACACGCTCTACTTCTTGGATGTACTCTTTTCGTTCTTGCCGTTGTTCTTGCAAAGAGGCTTCTTGCTCCTCTAGGGCTGCTAGCGATTCTTGCCATCGATAATACTCTCGCTCTCCCTGTTGTAGTCTCGAAATATCTTGCTCAATCTCTTGCAACCGTTCCAACAATGTATTGATGGTCCGTTTCCCTGTAGGAGATGCCACTAACAATTGACTAGCTAATTCATCCACGTCTTTCACGAGAGTCCCCAAGGATTCCCCACCTTCGGCACCGAAGAACCGTGTACGTACGTCCACCTCTTGGATAATATCTACCCCTTGTAGATCATCTAGGGTAATGGCAAAAATACGGTCATAGGTCTTTTTATCTAACCCCTGCCACCATAATTCGGCAGGTTCTATGGTAAAACGATCCCCTCCTATTTCGTAGAAGTCTAATTGCTTTCCCTTCCGTCCAATGTGATAGGTTCTTCCTTGACGTTCTACTACAATATGACCTTCCACTGGTTCTTCTTTACGTTTCGTTCCTAGCAAAATGCCTCGAAAGGCTTGAAGTAACGTTGTTTTACCGCTTCCATTCGGTCCATACAGTACATGCAACCCTGTTTCATGAGGTTGAAAGCTCCACTTCTCATAGGGGCCATACTGTTCTATATATATTTCTTTAATCTTCATGATCATTCCCCTGTAACAAACGGATTCCTTCGCCTCTTGCTCTATCATAAGCAGATTGCAACATGGTATCTGTCACTAACCGACTATATGAACCTAACCGTTTCCATTCTGGGCGACCTTTTACAATCGCCTCTAATGATTCTATTCCTGTATGCATAGCATCTAAGGCTTGTACATAATCCCTCACCATACCTGGTGCTATCCCTGGGCTACTTGCCTCGAGTGATTCACAGTTGATATCTATAATATACACACCGTGTTTACCACTTTCTTCCGATTGAGATTCTTCCATCCATGCAGCTCGCACCTTAGCATCTCGAACGACATCTAACAGTGGTCCCTGTCCCGTTACGCGAATCGTCAATAACATAGATATACCTGGCTTCCGCAGCATTTCTTTTTTATGACGCAACATTTCTTGCATGTCTAATACGGATTGCACTTGTCCTAAATCAATCGTCTCTTCTGCAAATCGGATGACATTCGTCTCGTGAAAGCGTGCTTCTATCGTACCACGACTGGATACATCAACCACATAACAACCTTTCGGTCCACTTTCACTACGATGTAATCCTTGTGAATTACCCGCATAGACAATATGCGGATTTTCACTGACTATCTGCCGCTTATGAATATGGCCAAATGCCCAATACTGAATCGGAATACTACGCAACGCATCTACGGAACAAGGTCCCGTTCTGTCATGTCCCTCATGACTGCCTACCGTTCCATGCACTAAGGCAATGGAAAAGAGGTCACTTCGCAGCGGATGGATATCCGATGTTAGATCATCATATTGGGTGCTACTAGAGATACTGCGACCATAAATAGCTGCCACTTCTTGACCTCGCACTAACAATGGAACTCGTTCCACCCGTTCTGACGAAAAGATATGCACATTCTTTGGCAACGGCATGTGCCGTTTCCAGCTTTCAGCAGGGTCATGATTCCCTTGTACTATATACACTGCAATATGTTCCTTATCTAAACTTTCACAGCCTCGCACAAAATGCATCTCCGCCTCTAAAGGATGCTCCGCCCCATCGTAAATATCTCCCGTGATGAGCACTGCCGCTACACGCTGGCGAATGGCCAAGTTTACAATATTTTGAAAGGACCCATAGGTAGCTCGCATCATGGCCTCATCCAAGGATCTGCCAAAGGACTTTAAATAGCGAAAAGGCGCTCCTAAATGGAGATCCCCACATTGTATAAATCGAAATGGTATGCCCATATTATAACCCTTTCCATGCCTTAGCCAATACCTGTACAGCCCGTTCTAGTTCACGAGTAGGTATGCCACTGAAAGACAACAAAATTTCTACTGCATTTGTATCATCTGTATCGACGACAATCACATCGCAGCCAGCCCCTAACGCTAGCTGTTTACACTGTGCGCCATCTATATGCGCTTTGCGAAGCCCTGCATAGACACCACCTTCTGGCTCTATCACCTCATAAGAAGCTCCCAAATATTGACGCAACAACTGCGTAAAATACTTACTTTTTTCTAAGTAATGTTTTCGTAATCGACGAATCTGTTTATTCCACTCACCGGCCTCCATATACATAGCCCAGGCCAGTTGCTCTAGCACCCCTGCACTTTGACCATAGGCATGACGATATCTGCAAAAGTCTGTATACAACAGGGTAGGTAATACCAGATAACTCAAACGAATCGATGGGGGTAGCACCTTGGACGGTGTCCCCATATAGATGACACAACCTTGTCGATCTAGCCCTTGCAAAGATACAACTGGCTTTCCATAATACCGAAGTTCACTGTCATAATCATCTTCTATGACATAGGCCCCTGTATCTTGAGCCCACCGCAATAACTCCATTCGCTCTTGTATCGTCATAACGCGACCCATACTGTCTCCATGAGAAGGCATACAGTATACTACATCTACATTCGCTTCCTGTAATGTAGAAATCAGCTGAGGACCTCGTATATCTACTTCTAATACAGAACATCCATAGCCTTTCCAAATTGCTTTCGCAAAACTAGGGCTTTGACGTTCCATAGCCACCTTACATTTTCCCTGACGTTGCAACAAAGATGCTATGATATGCAACGAGTTAAGCGTACCACTCGTCACAAGTGTCCGCTCCGCTGTGGCTCTGACACCTCTAGCTTGTTGTAAATATTGATTCAAAGCCTCTCGCAATTCAGGCTCCCCTTCTAACTGACCGTAGGTCATGAGACGATTCGTATCTCGCAACGCATAACCAATAAACCGTTTCCATCGTTTGAAATCAAACCCCTCTGGATCCATGGCACCAGTAGCAAAGTTGTAGAGAATAGGAGAGTTATCTGTATGCGCCTCTTTAGATAATGCATTGTTTAAGGTAGAGGATACGTTCCCATTCTCGGCAGTATCCTCACTTGCCAGATCAAAGCTGATCGTATCATGAGCCATAGTCACACAACCTGCCCCTAAAGGCTGAGAAATCTCTAATACCTCATACGGAGCCTTTTTATGAGCTTGAATATATCCTTCCGTAGCCAACTGCAAATAGGCTTGCTCCACCGTAATCTTGCTGACCCCTAACTGCGCCGCCATAGCACGTATAGAAGGAAGTCGCTGACCTGGACGAAATAAGCCTTGCTCAATATGCACTTTTACAGCCTCATATACCTGCTCGTACATGGGAACCCCTGCATTCGCATCTAGGACAATCATCTAGGCCCTCCAAAACAATAACCTTACGCGCTTACATGTATATATCTATCTTTAACTCTCGACTCTTGAGTGGTTCCTTTCATTACTCCATGATTCCAGCAACTTGAACCATTATTTTTAAAATAGACTCTTACCTTATATTATAAAAGTAAACACGAAAAATGACTACACCAAAAGTATTTTTATCGTTATAAACTCGACTTAACTATCAACAATATGCATATATTTAAATAACTGTTTATGGTATACTAATCTTGTTACAGGTAAAACCGATTCCGTAACAGGAGGAGGTGATATTGTGTGTTATTTTGTTAAGTCTGTTTTAAAAGCAATTCTGGTGAATATAATTGGCTACTATATTCGCAAATGGATTGAATTGCTATTTCACTTGTAACAATCCTAGATTTTGTATTGATCTATAAATAATGCAAAGTAAAACTCCCTAGGTGGCACCCTAGGGAGTTTTTGTGTGTTATTCATTAAATCTTTAGCTACGCTTATTGTATCACCTATCACTTATAATTTCAACAATTTTTCTCCATATATTCACGTAAACTCTAGCAATATTTGCATTTAGCAATAAACAATGCTATACTTAGCTTATAAACAAGAAGAGCTAATAACGTGTGCTGGCGTTAGGCTCATCTCGAAAACTATTCAACCGAAATTGCCTAACGTGCTAAGGTGTGTGAGACCTTATCCGTTAGGCTTTTTCATTGTCTATTTTACTAGATCAATGAACTGAATTGCTAAACTAGCAACAGAAATCATCAAGGAGATTTTTTCATATTTAGTCATAGCAACCACCTCCTCCCATACGAGGAAGAGATGAGCCTAACAACACGTCATTAACTCTTCTACGAACCTATTATACCACGAATTATACATTTAGAATAATATTCCATAATCGCAGAAACCCAAAATATACTCCTAAATAAGCCAACCTCAGGATTCCTTTGATAAGAACTTATCACCTTTTTTCAATTCCCAAGAAACACCATTACGAGTAGTAAACTTGTGGCGTTCCATTACTACCCGAATCACACAAATACAGAAGACCGTAACATCCCCCCTGAACAAACATAGCCGCTATATGGTTTGAAAAGGGGTGTGTTACGGTCTTCCCTAACCCTGAAGAACGCCATTACGTGTAGCAGCCTTGTGGCGCTCCTTACTAGCTAAATTCCACAAATGCAAGAAGAGCACGACATGTTCCGGAGCAAACCTAACCACTGTATCAGTTTGTGGAGGAATATGTCGTGCTCTTCCCTTTGCCCTATTCAGTTACGAACGCCACAGGCTGCATAGCATAACAAGTGACGATTCATAGCGGAACAAGTGACGACTTAAATGTTAACACCATCTCTATTGACTCAAGTTAACAATGGATATATAATGTAGTCATTATGATGTAGTCATTAAAATCAAATGAAAATTACGAGGTGTAATTATGGAAACTGTATCAAAATCTATTTCCTATGAAACAATCATAGCATACGCACAAAAAGTATTAGATGGTGGCGAGATCACTCGTGAAGAGGCAGAGCAACTGATTCACACGTCTGACGAAGACACTATGATACTATTGGCTATGGCTGACAAAATCCGTCAAAAGTTCAATGACGATACAGTAGACCTATGTGCCATCGTGAACGCCCGTTCCGGTAAATGCCCAGAAAACTGTAAATTCTGTGCTCAATCTGCCCATCATGACACTGGTGTGACTGTGTATCCTTTCATGGAAGAGGATGAAATTGTGAACGCTGCTAAAAAAGCAAAAGAAGCTGGGGCTATCCGCTTCTCCATCGTAACAAGCGGTCGTAACACAAACAACCCAAAAGAGTTCGAGCAAATCTTGAGTGCTCTCACTCGTATTCGTAAAGAAACTGGCTTAGAAATTTGCTGCTCCCTTGGTCTATTGACTTATGAGCAAGCAGTGCAATTGAAAGACATTGGCGTGACCCGATATCACTCCAACATCGAAACGGCACCAAGCCATTTCCCAGATATTTGTACCACACATTCTTATGAAGATAAAATGTCCACTATTTCCAATGCCCAAAAAGCTGGCATTCGTGTTTGCTCCGGCGGCATCTTAGGCTTGAACGAAACGAAAGAGCAACGTGTAGAAATGGCCTTCGAATTAAAACGTTTAGGTGTCGATTCTATTCCATTAAACATTCTAAACCCAATCAAGAACACACCTTTCGAAAACAACGAACCAATTCCACCATTGGAAATTCTTCGTACCTTCGCTGTGTTCCGCTTCGTATTGCCAAAGGCCTTAATTCGTACGGCGGGCGGTCGTGAAGTAAACCTTCGTGACTTACAAGCTTACGCATTAAAAGGCGGCTTGAACGGTATCATGGTAGGTGGTTACCTAACAACGGCTGGTCGTTCTCCATTAGATGATCTTCAAATGATCAAAGACTTAGAACTCAACCTTAACACCGTACAAGAAGCTTAATCCTATCACGGTAACAACGAGACTTTTTCATTACCTATATGTCTCAATTAGAGAGCTGCAACCATATAGAACTTTCAAATGAGAACAGGGGGCCCGATTCCATCGAATCTGGGTCCCCTGTTTTCTGCTATATATAATTTTTATAATAAATACCTTAGATACAGCAAGCACGAACTCCTAAAATTATTTGTACTAAACCTCTATTCATCATTGCTTACCAATCCCCATATATACAGTATGAGCATACACTGTATCTATCTAAGGCAATGTATCGGTATGCTAGCATTGAGCTCATTAAAACCTATATACAGACCTAAATGATTCCCACACCTTTCAATACTGGCTCATACACATAATACAGGAACAGCCATGTCCCCAATCCTGCTACGCCGCCTACGAGGGCACCGTTAATACGGATCCAAGCAAGGTCTTCTTCCACCTTACTTTCAATAAAATGGATGAACCGTTCTGTACTTAAACTTTGCAGCACTTCACGGATGATGATGCCGATAAATCCATGGCTCTTGGACGCAATGTGCAACATGATATGCGTCAACGCTTCTTCTAACCGTTCCACCATGCCTGGCTCTTCGCAATACTGATTCCACAACTCTTGAAAGCTCGATTCCAAGGCGATCGCCATTGGTGATGTCCCATCCGCAGATACCATACCTTCACGAATCCGTGGGCATACATAGGTTTCTAACATGAGCTCCCAATCTTGCACATCGATCCACTGTTGGATAGCATCATCCAAGGTCTTTGTAATACTTCGGTTCGACGCCATCTGCTGTAAAGGTCCCACCCATTGGTGTAACCACACGAGGCGCTCTGTGCTGTTCGGCTGTTTCCAACGTTCTAACATGTGATGCACTTCTTCGATGATGGCCCTCGCCATTTCTTGGACGTTCACAATGTTCAATCCTTCTGAAAGTCCAATGAGCATAGCAGATACTACATCTTTCTTGCGCTTTTCGATTTCTTCCTCAATGACCGCTTCTAGCCATTGCTGTGCTTTCGGTGTATACAGAACCCTCTGCAAATAGTCGATGCCTCGAATGACCACACTTTCATAGCGATTGTGCTCACACACATAGAGTAACGTCTGTTGCATAGGACCGATAAAAGATTGATTATGCAAAAATTTCCGCAACCGTTGTGCACCCCATTGGGCCCACTCCTGATCACTACGTCGCTCCCACAACTCCGACAACACCGTGGCAATCCCTTGGCGCACCGTATTCCGACCTACATCACTGCGGATATATTGGTCTATAAACGGTACAAACTGTACCCGTTCAATGGCACTTTTACATTGATCATAGGTGAGAAGTTTCGTATTCACCATACGGATAATCCCCTCAATGAGGCGATTCTTATTCCGTGGAATCAGTTCCGTATGAAAGGACACACCCAAAGGTTTTCGAAATAAAGCAGTCACCGCAAACCAGTCCGCTACGCTACCAATAAGGGCAGATTGGACAAACCAATACAACCCATCATACCAAGGAGCCGTCATATACCACTGACCCCACCACACAAAAGTGAACAGCACCGCCGTGGTAATCAGCAATCGATTCGCATAGGTTGTGTAGAGATTCCTAGTAGTTTCTATAACACGAGGGCTCATAGGATCCCTCCTTTCAGCAAGGTCAGTCCGTAGAAGAGACCGCCTAAAATAGCACCCACCAAGGACCCATTGATGCGTATCATCTGCAAATCATAACCCAGTTTAGATTGTAATATGCGGGTAATTTCCTCTGGTGTGAATCGATTCATCTCACGCACGACAATGTGTTCAATCCAAGGGCGTACGTAATTTAAAACGTGCAACAATTGGAACAGAATAAACCGCTCTGCCTTGCGGCCTTTCACAGCATTCGTTTCCAAGCGCTCAAAGAAATGATACAATTCTGCTTCCCCTTGCTCTACATAATGCGCAAGGTCTAACGTATCTTCCAATACATAGCCATCTTCGATGAACTCCCGAAACCAAGCATTCTTTTTATCTTCTAGTTTCTGTTGCCACTGTCCATTCTGTGCAAGTTCATCCACTGCCCACCGAGCCTTCGTATATACCGCAGTCCCCAAGGGCGACTGCAAGGATTCTTGACTCATTAAATAGGCGCAGCCTTTCACCTGTATCATGTGCGTAATGTATTCCGGTGAAAGTGACTCCCCACCTAATACGAGCGCCAATTCTCGTAAAAAAGAATGGTCTGCATAGCGATTCATCACAGAGGATACTAGCCCTAATAAGTAGGGGCGAATCCCTTCCGCTGCTAGCAATCGTTGAAGCATACGGTTGATGTGCATCCATAGCACCTCTGCTCGTTCTGGTTCTAAGAGTTGACGGCACAAACTAACCACAAAAGGCGTCACGCGCCAAGACTCCACACCATTCTTGATGTGCCCTAGCAATTGCTCTTGCAATAAATTTTCTTTCACATGGGGCAATACATGGTCTTTCAGTTCCTCAAAACACACATGAACATACCCCCGACCAGTGGCACTATTCATAAATGAAACTATCCGCCCTGGTACACGCTCCTGTTTCAGCACCTCGTACATGTGAGACACCCGAAGGAGTTCATCCACCATCATGTGACGTGCCATTTCCACGAACCGTTCCTTATTCCTAGGAATGAGCGCCGTTTTGAAAGGAATCCCCAAAGGCTTCGTAAACAGCGCCGTCACCGCATACCAATCGGCCAAACCACCAATCATGGCAGCCCCTGAAATATGCGTAATGAGCCCCCAAAAGGGATCTCTATGAAAGGGATAGGTCACTAAGAATATGACTGCCATCAAGACTAGTAGAGCAGTCGCTCCATGTCGTTGTAACCATGGTGTCATTTACTTCACTTCCTCTACCACTGCATCTCCTGGTTGTTCTGGAATCCAGCAACGTTGGTTTGGGTATGTGTATCGGAATGTGTCCGAGGGCACCCAAATAGGTCCATTGGCATGCATAGGAATAAATAGTTTCGTGTTCATCATACCTAACACTTCTAAAGCCCCCCATTCACGGGCTACTTCTAAGCGAGCATCCACAGGGAACATCATAATATCCACAGACAAACCTAATAGAGGTGCGAATTCTTTCTCCTTTAACGCTTTTGCCTCTGCAATATTCTCAGGCGTATCTCCAGACCAATGCCACCAGTTTAAATCTCCCGCGTGAAAGATGCGATGCGTACCTGTATCTACTAAGAACGAACCCCCTTCATCAGTGGAACCAAACATGGTGACTGTTAGATTGTCCGATTCTACTGTGTCGCCTACTTTCATAGAGTGCAAAAAAAATACTTGTTGTACCAACTCTTCTGTTAGACGTTCCTCTGATATAATCTGACCTTCCGTAGGCTCAACATTGTTAATTCTTTCTAACAGTAAGCTAGCTTTCTCACCATCTTGCTGACGGGCTAGCATATCCTGTACTTGCTGACAAGCATCTCGCAAAGCTGGCACATCTTCATGGTACCAAACACTGTATATATATGGTAAATACTTGAAAATTGATTTCATATAATGATCATGATGGATGTGGGATACAAAGACATGTAACTCGTAGCCTTGTTCCACTAGTGTATCTATCACTCCGGCTGGATCTTTCCAGTAATCAAATACATAGGCCCGTTTGCCCTCTTCGATGACAAAACCGCTATGCTCTAAATAGGTAACTTTCATATTAACTCCTAATTGATAATTTTATTGATTACTTTTATTATAACATAAAAACCCTCCCAAGGTATGTACCTCAGGAGGGTTTTCTTATGAAAGTCTATGACTTTTCGTTGTGGGGAATAGAATTACTTCTATTATTTAATACCCATGTGAGCCATAAGCATTTTAATTTGTGCTTTCATTTCTTCATTGTCTTGCATTACTTTTTCATAGTTTTCTTTCATGCGTGCATTGTCTGCTTTTACTTGCTCGTTATCTGCTTTCACTTGTGCATTTTCAGCCTTAAGGGCAGATACTTCGTCTTGTAAAATGTAGACGGAAGAAATTGGACCACCTTTGTAGCGTTCAGGAATCATGCTGTCTTCACCACCGAATCGGTATGTCACACCTGCATTCATCATGTTGCTACCGCCGCCAACGCTGACACCTACGTTGAACATAGTGTCTTCGTTTGCGTAATGAGCTACCCCTAACGCAAGAGCTTTATTGCCTTTGTAAGCACCAACACCTGCCATTACTTGTGATTTTTTAAGTGGATCGTAGCTTAATGGGTTCATCGCTGCTAATGCTGCTGCATGAGCGCCTGCTTCGTTCACTTTTGCCGTCACAGTATTAGTAGCTGCATTTAATTGGCCTACTGTCGCTGCATCAGATTCATATACACCAGGGGCTACGTTGCTGATTGTGTTGCCACCATTGTCTAAGCCATCTTTTGTTAAGCTTACTACTGGTTTATCATTGCTTCCAATACGGATACCACGACTATCAACTACAGATACTGTTTTCAATACTGGTTTCAACTCTTTTGTATTGTCATCTTGTTTAAAGATAACGTGACCATCTTCTGTTGTTAACCGTTCTTCATAACGAGTACCTGCTGCTGTTGTAGTCGTCACCAATCCTGCTACAGGTTTATTCGCATTGTCTACTTGAACCTTTCCATCACTGAGCAAGTTGTTAACCGTGTATGTTGTGCCATTACCGTTTACCACTGTAGAAGAGTTAACGATTGGGTTACCGTTACCATCTTTTTGAAGGATTACATTACCATCTTTATCTTTTTTAGGGATAGGGTTACCCTTAGCATCTAATTTTAATAGACCTTTGTCAGTTTTTTCGAACTCAGGTAAGTAACGGTCATACTTAGATTTACCATCAGCCATGTTAAGGTCTTTCGCCAATTTCACAGTCATCGTAGCTGGTTTACCATCTTTCGCTGGAGCCAATTCAACACCGATGTTTTTATCTGTTAACTCACCAGTTGCACCACCTTGGATAGCCAATGTGTCGCCTAAGCCAACTTCAGCTTTTAATGGGTCTTTTCCATCTTTTGTATCCGCAGTGAATACACGACCTTTGCTTACACGATCGGCTACGTCTTTCAATTGGCCTTGTGTAGCTGCTTTAGAACGTTCTTTAGCTGCATCAGAATCAGGTTTAGCTTTCGCTTCCTCAGCAGAGGCAACTTTTGTAGGATCCCAAGTTGTATTACTTAAACCATCCACAGCTTTTGTAGTAATGGATTCCATACCAGTCAATGTAGATGCCAACTTAACATTTAATGTATCATCTTTATTCGCATCCTTCTCAACAGTGATGTTGTTAGTGCCCACTAAGTGCAATGTTTCGCCAAGTTTACGATCAACTGTTTCATCTGCTTTGTTGCCTGTGAAAGTCATTGCTTTATTAGCTAATGCTGTCACTTCGCCTTTATCTGCTTTTTTGTCTAACTCAGATTTGTCAGCTTTGCCATCTACTGTTTTCGCTAAGTCTGCAACAGTGGATTTATCAGCTTTGCCATCTACTTTGTCCGCTAAATCTTTAACAGTTGCTTTATCGGCTTTATCAGCTAACTTATTTGCAAGATCCTCAACAGTAGACTTATCTGCTTTGTTATCAAGGGCTTTTTCAACAGCATCTACCTTCGCAGCAATGCCATCTACTTTTCCTAATTTCGTTGCTGCATCGTCAGACAAGCCAATGATGACTTTGCCATTTTCGCCAGTTACGATATTTAGACCTGGTTTAGCAGATTCTGCAGTGTTTGTTGTACCATCACCAGTAACGAAATCTAAACCTTGTTTCAAGGATACTGTTTTTGCTTTTTCATCGGCATCACCATTCGTACGATACGTAATAGGAGCATCTAGGTCTTTCACAGTCACTGTAGCATCGCCGAAGTTAACAGTGCCAGGAGTTGCTTTTTTATCACCCTCTGCTGCTTTACCTGGTGTCACAGTAATTGTGTTTGTACCATTTTTGATCACTAGATTATCTTTGCCGTTGCCAGAGATACCTTTCATATCTGTTAAAGTATCTGCCAATTTCACTACTAAGCCGTTTGCGCCTGCAGTCGTATCTTTTTCCACACGGATGTTAACACCTGCTGTTGCATCAGCTGCTGGTGTGAAGTTCGTCGCACCTTTTACAGTTAATGTAGTACCTAATGCACGTGTTACATCTTTTACATCATCGCCTTGGAATGTTAATCCTTTCGCAATAATGTCCTTAGCTGTGTTATTCAAGTCACTTACATTCACTGCCGCATGTTTTGTATTCACATCACCTGCTGCCGTGTTCAAACGATCTAAGAATGGAGAGTTAGCATTATCTTTTGGTGCAGCTGGAATTGCAGAGGCTACGTTGTTGATGACTGTAGTACCACCTGTTGTAGAACCATCTGGGTTCACTAGACGAGCTTGTGGAGTTTTCACTTCTACAGCATCATCTGCTTTTGTACCATCTGCTTTTACTTTGTCAGCTGGATACCATTTGCCATCGCTGGCTTTCACAACACGGTTGCCTTTGTCATCTGTGTACACTACGGTACCTGCTTCGCCATTACGAAGCGCATTCACTTTCGTAGTTAAGTCTTTACCGTTCAAGCCATCTGCACCAGTTAAGCCATCTTTGCCCATTCCGGCATTGTCGCCTGTACCAGGTTTTCCATCACGTCCATCGATACCATTAGCACCATCAGCGCCTACTGCTTTAGCAATATCAGCTACTTTCGCTAATGTATCTTTTGTGGCTTGAGACAAGCCTAATTTGTAAGTACGGACATTATCCCCAGCTACTTCGCCACCAGTCACAGTTAATGCTGTATCAGTTGATGTTACGATTGTATCATTCGCATCCACTACATAGGTAGTTGTATTAGGTGTAGAGTCATCAACAGTCACTTTCGTATTTTTACCTGCTGCTACTTTTACCGCTGCTGCTGCTAGATCTTTGACTTTGTTTTCACCCTCATTGCTTAGGTTATCTAGGCTTATATTAGCTTTACCAGCTAACGCAGTGTGCAATTGACCACCATTGATTGCATCTTTAGAGTTTTCTCCAATCGTGCCATCTGCAATGTTGCTTAATTTAGTCGCAGTAGTAGTAGAACCATCTGGATTTACTAAACGCGCTTGTGGCGCATCTACCGGAGTCGCTGTTACACCTTGTGGAAGTTGATCCGCAGATTTTAACTCACCTTTGTCAGTCACAGCTTTTGCATTGTACCATTTGCCATCGTTAGCTTTCACTAGACGGTTGCCTTGGTCATCTGTGTACACTACTGTACCAGCTTCGCCGTTACGAAGTGCATTGACTTTAGATGTTAAGTCTTTACCGTTCAAGCCATCTTTGCCTGTTAAGCCTTTATCGCCTGCTACTGCATCCGCTGCTTTTGGATCTTTACCAGTGCCTGCTTTGCCATCACGGCCGTCAGTCGCTGTGTTGCCAATTTTCGCTGCATTGTCAATGACTTTACGAGTTGCTTCATCTAAACCGATGTTTACAACGCCATTTTCTTCTGTAGTGATAGCGATACCAGTTTTAGCCTCTTTGCTATCTGTATCTTTTGTAGTGCTTTCAGTATTAGGCGCTAAATCTGTTGGCGCAATTGTACCTGTACCAGATTTGAAGTGTAAGCCAGTGCCTACTGCTACTTGCTTAACATCTGTTTCAGCATTTGCTTTGTAGCCTAACTTAGCATTACCTACGGCAGCTGCAGTCGCTTCTCCCACTTTAGTATCCACATAGTTTTTATTTGCTGCATCTGTACCAACACCAGGTGTTCCTACATTTGTTAATTTAGATCCACCGAAATCTACGTCACCTTTAGCGCCAGCTGCACCAGGTTTTACTGTGATAACTGCATTGTCACCATTTTTAATTGTCAATGGATCTTTGCCATTACCAGAAATACCTTTCATTTCTGTTAAAGTATCTGCTAAGCTCACAGTTAAACCTTTCGTAGGATCAGATGCTACTTGGATGTTCACACCTGCTGTTGCAGTTGCTGCTGGTGTGAAGTTTGCCGCACCTTTTACAGCTAATGTCTCACCTAATTTACGAGTTGCATTAGTTCCAGTATCCCCGCTGAAAGTAAGTGGTTTTTCTGCCAACGTATTCAAGTCAGACGCATTGGCTTTGCCAGCTAATGTGTTGTTGATAGTTGTAATATCTGATTTATCAGCTTTTTCAGCTAATTTAGTATGTAATTGACCACCGTTGATTGCATCTTTAGAGTCAGCTGTAATTTCACCATCTGCGATGTTGCTTAATTTAGTTGTACCACCAACTGTTGTACCATCTGGGTTCACTAAATGAGCTTCTACAGTTGTTGCCGCTGGAGTATTATTCAATACATTACCATCTTTATCGACTGCCGTAGCTGGATAGTATTGACCATCGTTAGCTTTCACTAGACGGTTGCCGGTTTCATCTGTATACACCACTGTACCAGCTTCGCCGTTACGTAATGCATTCACTTTAGATGTTAAATCTTTGCCGTTCAAGCCATCTTTGCCAGTCAAGCCTTTATCGCCTGCTGTTGCATCCGCTGCTTTTGGATCTTTACCAGTGCCTGCTTTGCCGTCACGGCCATCAACACCGTTAGCACCTACTGCTTTAGCAATGTCATTTACTTTGTCTAATTTTGTTTTCGCATCATCAGACAAGCCAACGATTACTTTGCCGTCATCGCCAGTTTCGATATGTAAACCTGCTTTAGCTGCAGTTGCTGTTGCCGCTGTACCATCACCAGCAACGAAGTCTAAACCTTTTTTCAAGGATACAGATTTAGCTTTGTCATCAGCCACGCTATTGGCACGATATGTAATTGGTGCCTCTAGATTTTTTACAGTTACAGTAGCATCACCAAAGTTCACTTTACCAGGATCTGCTGGTGTAGTTACCGTACCTTGGTCATCTTTTACTTCTGCTTTACCTGGTGTGACAGTAATCGTATTAGTACCGTTTTTGATAACTAAGTTATCTGTACCATTACCAGAAATACCTTTCATATTGGTTAAGGTATCTGCCAATTTCACCACTAAACCATTCGCATTCGTAGTCGTATCTTTTTCCACACGGATGTTCACGCCTGCTTCTGTTACTGGAGTTGTTGCACTTGGTGTGAAGTTTTTCGCACCTTTTACAGTTAATGTAGTACCTAATGCACGTGTTACATCTTGAGCATCATCGCCTGTGAAAGTCAATGGTTTTGCTGCCATTTCTTTCACTGTATTGATACGAGTATCTAATTTAGAAACCGCTGCGCCTACATTGTTAACAGTGTCTGTGCCACCTGTTGCATCATCTTTTGTGATGCTGTATGTAGGTTGTGTTAATGCGCCGTTAGCGTCAACACCTGCATTACCACCAAGAGCGTTTGCCATTTCTTGTTTTGCAGTATGCAACTGACCACCATTCACAGCATCTTTCGATTTGTCAGCAATCGTACCATTGGCAATGTTGGATAATTTCGTACCTGTTGCTGTATCTGCTGTTGTAGTTGTACCATCTGGGTTCACTAAACGCGCTTGTGGAGCTGTTACCACTTCAGGGGCTTTACCACCATTTTCATCGGCTGTTTTTACAGTGCCATCAGCTTTCACATCATCTGCTTTATAGTAGTTACCATCGTTAGCTTTCACAACACGGTTGCCTTTGTCATCTGTGTATACCACCGTACCAGCTTCGCCATTACGTAATGCATTCACTTTAGATGTTAAATCTTTGCCGTTCAAGCCATCTTGACCAGTCAAGCCTTTATCGCCTGCCACTGCATCGGTTGCTTTTGGATCTTTACCAGTGCCTGCTTTGCCGTCACGGCCATCAGTTGCTGTATTGCCAAGTTTCGCTGCACTGTCGATGACTTTACGAGTTGCTGCATCTAAACCGATGTTTACAACACCATTTTCTTCTGTGGAAATAGCGATACCAGTTTTAGTAGTTGCTGCATTCGTAGTCGCTGCACCAGTACCAGTCGCATCGATAGTACCTGTGCCAGATTTGAAGTGCAAACCAGTATTCACATTAACCGACTTAGCATCTTCTGTGTTAGCTTTGTAACCCAAGCTAGCATTGCCAGTAGCAACATTATTTACATTTTCAATTGCTTTTTCTAAATAGCCTTTGTTAACAAGGTCATTCGTTTCTGTAGGTGTGGCGCTGCTTGTGATTTTAGAATTACCAAAATCTACTTTGCCAACTTGTGCTGGTTTTGTTACTGCCCCATCAGGACTTGTTTCCGCCGCTGTTGTTGGTGTAATCGTAATGGATTGGTCACCGTTTTGGATAACCAATGGATCCTTACCATTGCCAGTGATACCTTTCATGTTAGTTAAGGTATCTGCCAATTTCACCACTAAACCATTCGCATTCGTAGTCGTATCTTTTTCCACACGAATGTTCACGCCGGCTTCTGTTACTGGAGTTGTTGCACTTGGTGTGAAGTTTTTCGCACCTTTTACAGTTAATGTAGTACCTAATTCACGTTTTACAGCTTGTCCATCATCGCCTGTGAAAGTCAATGGTTGTGTTGCCAATCCTTTCACTGTATTGATACGAGTATCTAATTTATCAATCGCTGCACCTACATTGTTAACAGAATCTTTTCCATTCGTTCCATCATCTTTTGTGATTTCGTATGTAGGACCTGTTAATACGCCGTTAGTAACTGTTGCATTACCACCAAGAGCTGTTGCCAATTCTTGTTTAGCAGTATGCAATTGGCCACCATTCACAGCGTCTTTGGATTTATCAGCAATTGTACCATTAGCAATGTTGGATAATTTCGTACCTGCTGCACCTTCTGCTGTTGTAGCAGATCCATCTGGGTTTACTAAACGAGCTTGTACAGTTGTTGCTGGTTGTGCATTATTCAATACATTACCATCTTTATCGACTGCCGTAGCTGGATAGTAGTTACCATCGTTAGCTTTTACTAAACGGTTGCCGTTTTCATCTGTATACACTACTGTACCAGCTTCGCCGTTACGAAGTGCGTTCACTTTAGATGTTAAGTCTTTACCGTTCAAGCCGTCTTGACCAGTCAAGCCTTTATCCCCTGCTGCTGCATCAGTTGCTTTTGGATCTTTACCAGTACCTGCTTTGCCATCACGGCCGTCAGCACCAATCGTGCCTACTGTATTAGCTAAGGTATCTACTTTTGCCAATGTATCTTTTGTAGCTTTGGATAATGCTAATTTATAAGTACGAACATTATCGCCTGCTACTTCGCCACCAGTCACAGCCAACGCTGTATCCGTGGATGTTACCACTGTGTCATTAGCATCTACTACATAGGTAGTTGTGTTAGGTGTAGAATCGTCTGCAGTTACTTTCGTATTTTTACCTGCTGCTACTTTCACTGCCGCCGCTGCTAAGTCTTTCACTTTGTTAATACCAGCATCGTTTAGATTACTTAAGTCTTTATTCGCTGCGTTGCCAACTTGTGTATCTACATAATCTTTGTTTGCTGCATCTGTGCCTACAGCTGGAGTTGCTACATTAGAAATCACTTTGTTACCAGCATTGATACCATCTTTGCCGATTGTCACTGTTGTCACAGTTGGTGCTGTACCAGGAGCTGCACCTTCTGGCAACGGTTGTGTATTCGTAATAGTTAAGCTATCTCCATCTAAAGCAAGTTTAGTACCTGCACCGTCAGAGGTTGCTGCATTCGTAACAGAAGTAATACCTACTAAGTCTTTTGCCAAGCCAATTTCTAGTTTGCCATCATTAGTTTTCTTAGTACGGATATTATTCGCTGCTGTTGTAGTCGTAGCCGGAACTGTACCTTCACCCACGATATGTAAGGTTTCACCCAATTGTTTTTTGATGTCTTGCGCATCATTACCTTGGAATGTTAATCCTTTCGCAATGATTTCAGTCGCTGTGCTATTCAAGTCACTTACATTGACCGCTACGTTTTTCGTTTTCGCATCCCCTGCTGCTGTGTTCAAGTTGTCTAAGAATGTAGGTTTAGCACCATCAGCTGCTGCCGCCAGAATCGCAGACGCTACATTGTTGAATACTGTTGTACCACCAGTTGTTGTGCCATCTGGGTTCACTAAACGAGCTTGAGGTGTTTTCACTTCATCAGCTGTTACACCTTGTGGAAGTTGATCCGCAGATTTTAATTTACCGTTTTCGTCCACAGCTTTCGCATTGTACCACTTACCGTCATCAGCTTTCACAACACGGTTGCCTTGGTCATCTGTATACACCACGCTACCAGCTTCGCCGTTACGTAATGCATTCACTTTAGATGTTAAGTCTTTACCGTTTAAGCCATCCGCTTTTGTTAAGCCATCTTTGCCCATACCAGCGTTGTCGCCTGTACCAGGTTTACCATCACGGCCATCCACTGCTGTATCACCAAGTTTTGCTGCGTTGTCAAGCACTTTACGAGTTGTCTCATCTAAACCGATATTCACAACACCGTTTTCTTCTGTAGAAATAGCGATACCAGTTTTAGTAGTTGCCGCATTCGTAGTCGTTGCATCAGCACCAGTGGCACCTACTGTACCAGTACCAGATTTGAAGTGTAAACCAGTTGTTACCGCTACTGTTTTAGCCTCTTCCGCATTCGCTTTGTAGCCTAAGTTAGCATTACCAGCTGCTGTTTGGTTGACCGCTTTAATCGCTTCGTCTACGTAGAACTTATTCGCTGCATCTGTATTTGCACCAGGTGCGCCTACATTCGTTAATTTAGAGCCACCGAAGTCTACGTCACCTTTAGCACCATTAGCACCAGGTTTTACTGTGATAACGGTATTGTCACCATTTTTAATTGTCAATGGATCTGCGCCATTACCAGAGATACCTTTCATGTTTGTCAAGGTATCTGCCAATTTCACCACTAAACCGTTCGCATTTGTAGTTGGGTCTTTTTCTACACGGATGTTCACGCCTGCTGTTGTTGCTGGGTTTGTTCCAGTTGGATCAAAGTTAGCCGCACCTTTTACAGTTAAGGTAGTACCTAATGCACGTGTTACAGCTTGCGCATCATCACCTGTGAAAGTAATTGGATTTGTTTTCAAGCTGTTTAGGTCAGATATGTTAGCTTTATCATTTAACGAATTGTTGATATTTGTAATATCTGTTTTCGTAGCTAAGCCACTAATTTTGAACTCTTTACCAGTAGCTTCTGCGCCTGTACCATCTTCTTGTTTTACAGTCACAACGCCATCATCACCAACAGCATATGTATCTGCTTTTACATGAAGTTCAGAAGATTTATCTACTTTGCCAGCTAATGTGTTGTTGATCGTTGTAATATCTGCTTTATCAGCTTTTTCAGCTAATTTACTATGTAATTGACCACCGTTGATTGCATCGGTAGAACCTTCTTTAATCTCACCATCTGCGATGTTACTTAATTTAGTTGTACCACCAGTTGTTGTACCATTTGGATTTACTAAACGAGCTTGTACAGTCGTTGCCGCTGGAGTATTATTCAATACATTACCATCTTTATCGACTGCCGTAGCTGGATAGTAGTTACCATCGTTAGCTTTTGCTAAACGGTTGCCGTTTTCATCAGTGTACACTACTGTACCAGCTTCGCCGTTACGAAGTGCATTCACTTTAGATGTTAAGTCTTTACCGTTCAAGCCGTCTTTGCCAGTCAAGCCTTTATCCCCTGCTGTTGCATCAGTAGCTTCTGGAGCTTTACCAGTGCCTGCTTTGCCATCACGGCCATCAGCGCCGATAGTTCCTACTGTATTCGCTAAGTTATCTACTTTCGCTAATTTAGCTTTTGTATCTGCAGACAACCCTACTGTGTAAGCACGTACTTTATTAGTATCTTCCGTGCCACCAGTAACTTCAAGTCCTTCTCCCGCTGCTACTTTTGTATCGATAGCATCTACTGTATATGTTGTCACATGGTTTGTTGTTTTAGGTGTGACTGCAACATTTTTACCGGCAGCTACTTTCACAGCCGCTGCTGCTAAGTCTTTTACTTTCTCTTCACCTGCTGTGTTTAGGTTACTTAAGTTTTTGTCCGCTGCATTACCAACTTGTGTATCTACATAGGATTTATTCGCCGCATCTGTATTCGCACCAGGTGTGCCAATATTCGTTAATTTAGATCCACCAAAGTCTACGTCACCTTTAGCGCCATTAGTACCTGGTTTTACAGTAACCACAGTATCCCCATTTTTAATCACTAGGTCATTTGTGCCATTACCGGAGATACCTTTCATACCTGTTAAGGTATCTGCTAATTTCACCACTAAACCATTCGCATTTGTAGTAGTATCTTTTTCCACACGAATGTTCACGCCTGCTGCTGTTGCTGGATTTGTTCCAGTTGGATCAAAGTTAGCTGCACCTTTCACAGTTAATGTAGTATCTAACTTACGTTCTACGCCTTGGTTGTCATCACCTTTAAAAGTAATCGCTTTGTCTACAGTTGTTTTTAAACCTGCAATATCTGTAGTGTTTGTATTCACCTTAGTAGTTAAATTATCTACTACAGATTTGTCAGCTTTTTCTGCTAATTTAGTGAATAATTGACCACCAGTCACTGCATCATGAGAACCTGCTGCGATTTCACCGTCAGCAATGTTGCTTAACTTAGTTGTACCACCAGTTGTTGTACCATCTGGGTTCACTAAACGAGCTTGTGGTGTTGCGACTTCAGTAGCACCGTCCAGTTTATTACCTTTAGCATCTACTTTCTCAGCTGGATACCATTTGCCATCGTTAGCTTTTACAACACGTTTGCCGTTTTCATCAGTGTACACCACTGTACCAGCTTCACCGTTACGAAGTGCGTTGACTTTAGATGTTAAGTCTTTACCGTTTAGGCCATCTTCTTTTGTTAAGCCATCTTTGCCCATACCAGCATTGTCGCCTGTACCAGGTTTGCCATCACGGCCATCCACTGCTGTATCACCAAGTTTTGCTGCGTTGTCAAGCACTTTACGAGTTGCTTCATCTAAACCGATATTCACAACACCGTTTTCTTCTGTAGAGATAGCAATACCTGTTTTTGGAGTTGCTGCATCAGCACCAGTGGCACCGATTGTACCTGTACCAGATTTGAAGTGTAAGCCAGTACCTACTGCTACTTTCTTAATATCTGTTTCAGCATTTGCTTTATAACCTAACTTAGCATTGCCTGTAGCAACACTATTTACGTCTTCAATGGCTTTTTCTAAATAGCCTTTGTTAACAAGGTCATTCGCTTCTGTCGGCGTAGCACTGCTTGTAACTTTAGAGTTACCGAAATCTACTTTACCAACTTGTGCCGGTTTTGTTACTGTGCCTTCAGGTCTTGTTTCCGCTGCTGTTGTTGGTGTAATCGTAATGGATTGATCGCCGTTTTTGATTACCAACGGATCTTTACCGTTACCAGAGATACCTTTCATGTTTGTTAAGGTATCCGCTAAGCTCACAGTTAAACCATTCGTAGGATCGGATGCTACTTGGATGTTCACACCTGGTGTTGCAGTTGCTGCTGGTGTAAAGTTTGCCGCACCCTTTACAGCTAATGTAGTACCTAATTTACGAGTTGCATCAGTTCCAGTATCTCCACTGAAAGTAAGCGTTTTTTCTGCCAACGTATTCAAGTCAGAAGCATTAGCTTTTTGTCCTAACTCAGTATTGATATTGTTAATATCTGTTTTCGTAGCTAGTCCACTGATTTTGAACTGTTTATCTGTAGCTTCTGCACCTGTACCATCTTCTTGTTTTACAGTCACAACGCCATCGTCGCCAACTTTATATGTATCTGCTTTTACATGAAGTTCAGAAGATTTATCTACTTTGCCAGCTAATGTGTTGTTGATCGTTGTAATATCTGCTTTATCAGCTTTTTCAGCTAATTTGCTATGTAATTGACCGCCGTTGATAGCATCTGTAGAACCTGCTGCGATTTCACCGTCAGCAATGTTGCTCAACTTAGTTGTACCACCAGTTGTTGTACCATCTGGGTTCACTAAACGAGCTTGTACAGTTGTTGCCGCTGGAGTATTATTCAATACATTACCATCTTTATCAACTGCCGTAGCTGGATAGTAGTTACCATCGTTAGCTTTTACTAAACGGTTGCCATTTTCATCTGTATACACCACTGTACCAGCTTCGCCGTTACGTAATGCATTCACTTTAGATGTTAAGTCTTTACCGTTCAAGCCGTCTTTGCCAGTCAAGCCTTTATCCCCTGCTGCTGCATCAGCTGCTTTTGGATCTTTGCCAGTGCCTGCTTTGCCATCACGGCCGTCAGCGCCGATAGTTCCTACTGTATTAACTAAGTTATCTACTTTCGCTAATTTAGCTTTTGTATCTGCAGACAACCCTACTGTGTAAGCACGTACTTTATTAGTATCTTCCGTGCCACCAGTAACTTCAAGTCCTTCTCCCGCTGCTACTTTTGTATCGATAGCATCTACTGTATATGTTGTCACATGGTTTGTTGTTTTAGGTGTGACTGCAACATTTTTACCAGCAGCTACTTTCACAGCCGCTGCTGCTAAGTCTTTTACTTTCTCTTCACCTGCTGTGTTTAGGTTACTTAAGTTTTTGTCCGCTGTATTACCAAATTTTGTATCTACATAGGATTTGGTCGCTGCATTGTCGATAGCACTACGAGTTGCTGCATCTAAACCGATGTTCACAACACCATTAGCCGCTGTAGAGATAGCAATACCAGTTTTTGTAGTTACTGCGTTTGTTGTAGCAGCAGTAGTACCAGTGGCACCTACTGTACCCGTACCAGGTGTAAATGTTAACCCTGTACCAACTGCGACTTGTTTAGCTGTTTCTCCAGCTGCTTTGTAACCTAAATTAGACACTGTGCCAATTTGTGTATCTACATAGGATTTATCTGCTTTACCCGCTAATGTAGTGTTGATATTAGTAATATCGCCTTTTGTAGCAAGTCCTTTAATCTTGAAACCTTTGCTACTATTTTGCGTGCCACTTGCATCTTCTTGAATTAAGGATACTTCACCATTATTTGCTACAGTATAGTCTCCTGCTCTTACATGAAGTTCTGCTGTTTTATCTAATTTAGCTGCAAGATCAGATACATTTGCCTTCGCATTTAATGCCGTATTCACAACGCCAGCTGTCACTAATTTATTCGCATCATTACCTGTGCCAGTAATAGTTCCTGCTAAATTAGGTGTAATCGTAACAGCACCGTTAGTAGTCGTCACGTTTAATGCATTCGCATTACCACTTGATACAGATTGAATTCCTGTAGCATTAACTGTCACCACGCCATTTGCATTGTCGATAGTTACATTGTTGCCTGCTTTTAAAGTTACTTTACCATTTGCATCTGGTGTTACACCAGTCGCTGCCGCTGTACCGCTTTGCGTTTTTAGACCCCAAGCAGCTTGTTTCAACTGTTTTACGTTAACTGCATCGTTGTCGTTCACACCGCCTGCAACGTTTAAGATACGACGATATTTACCAGATTTACCAACAGATACAACGCCGTTACTTGGATCATCGTTGCTTTCACCACTGAAAGCTGCTGTAGTCTTTGTAGCTGTATCAGAAGCATTTACTTCAGAGTTCAAGCCTAATGCTACAGAGTATTTAGCACCTGTTACCTTAGCACCAGCACCAATTGCCACAGAAGATTCTGCATCCTTAGTTCCATCACGTTTTACTTTTGCATTACCGCCGATAGCGATGGCATAGTTACTTTCAACAACAGCTTCTTTACCGATCGCGACACCTTCTGTAGCACCATTATATACCGTTCTTGTGGTAGGTCCACCTGCCGGTGGATTCGCAATGTTTTCCGTTGTCGTATACCCTGTGTACGCAGCATAACCTAATGCAATGGATTCGCTACCTAATGCATTAGTACTAGCACCAATACCTACTGCATTATTCGCTCGAGTCTCAACTTTTTTACCAATACCTACAGAGCCATATCCTGTGACATTGACTTCGGAACCACCTGCAAATGTATCAGATTCATTGACATTTACCTTATACCCCACGGCAATACCACGAGCATGGTCCGACTTAGCCTCTAAACCAATCGCTACAGCGCTATGATTGCTAACTTCCACATTATTACCAATACCTACAGATTTATCACCGCTGACAGTGACATTCGTACCGATACCTGTAGATAATTGAGCCGAAGTAATGACATCACGACCAATGGCTGATGAATAATTTCCTGTCGCTCTCGTATAGGAACCAACTGCCACTGCACCAGCTCCCGTAGCGCCATCATTATTCACATTAGATTTTACATCGTTTACACTATTTACAGTTCGATTATCTGCTTCTGTTGTGTTCACAGAGTAATACTTCGGAGCTACTGCTTTCAACTGTTTTACAGTAACCGCATCATTATCATTAACACCGCTAGCTACATTGATAATACGACGTTTTACAGTCGTGTTATTACCAACGGACACAACACCATTACCTGGGTCGTTGATTTCCTCATTTGTGAAAGCTGCTCTTGTTTTCTCTTTTGTATCATCTTGGACAACGGAAGAGTTCAAACCCAACGCTACAGAATATTGAGACCCAGTAACACTAGCGTTAGAGCCTAATGCCACCGCTCCTGTCGCTTGTACTGCTTTATTATCGGCGCCTTTTCCAGCTAATACTTGTGCACTAGTACCAATTGCCACTGCATTGGTAGCTGTCGTAACATTGGAAGCTGCCCCCAATGCGATAGAACCAGTTCCATCTATTGCTGTATCGCGACCGATGGCAATACCATCATTTACCATGGTACCTTTATTAGTGACATTACCAGTTGCAGCATCTACTGTTTTCACAACGCCTACACGTGCATTGGGACCAAACGCTAAGGAGTGGGAACCACTAACTCTAGCATTCGTGCCAAGTGCTAACGCATTCCAATAGTATGCTTTAGCCTCCTTACCAATAGCCACGCCAGCATTACCATTACTACCTTCACTCCAAGCTTGCGCACTATCACCAATGGCCACACCGTGGTCAACGTTTGCATAGGCATTAGGACCCATAGCTACTGATTTTTGACCATTCGCATAGGCATATACACCTAGTGCTAATGCATTGGTACCTGTGGCTGTATCATTATCGAAGTTGGATTTAATTTTAACGACTTTATTATTACTTTTTGTTCCTAATGGATCATTGATATCTGGATAATCCGTTGCAGCTTTATTCGATGCTCCTGCAATAGATAGGAAGTGGGCAGATTTATCTGTCCAGTCACGTAACTGTGCAACAGTAACCGCATCAGTGTCCAACGCACCTGGTGCTACGTTGACGATACGACGAAGACCACGTCGACCTGTAGACCTACCATTCGCATCTTTCTCATCCCAACCACCGACAGATACATAACCTGCCGTAACACTATCTAATTTTTTTAACTTATCACCCAAGGTAGAGCCTTGCGGTAAATACGGGGCGATAGATAAACCATGCTTATTGCTATCGGATGCGCTACTACTAAAGTTAGATTCCCGCGTATTTGGATTTCCCCAGTAATGCGTATTGGAACGGTAACCCAAGGCAACAGAGTTTTCAAAATCAGCTGTCGCCAAACGGCCCAATGCTGTGGAAGATGATTTTGTAACTGCTGCCAAATCACCTACTGCCAAAGAACTGGTAGCACCTTCTGCAATTCGAGCCCGTGTACCGAAGGCAATACTGTTCGGTGTATTATTTGCAACATTCGCATTATAACCGACCGCCATAGAGTTCAAGGAGTTATCACCAATGCTTGCACTACTACCAAGAGCTACGGTGTTACCCGCATCGGTACCGATATTAACATTCGCACCTAACCCAGTAGCATTCATGGAACCATACCCTACCTTAGCACGTACCCCTAACCCGATAGAGGACACGCTGCGGATATCTGTACCATAACCCATAGCAACACTGTTATCACCCATAACACGGCTACCAGGACCCATGCCAATCGCACCTGCCCCAAACACTTGGGACTGCGTACCAATAGCAATGGAGTTTTCTTTCCGTACTTGTGCCCCTACACCAACAGCAATAGAGTTAGCGGAGTTCTCACTTACATAGGATAAGGAACCAATACCGATACCACTTAAGGAATCTACTACGGAACCAGAACCTTCGGCAATGGCTGATGTCCCTTTGGCAGACGCATAGTAACCGATCGCAATGGCATTGTCACCGCTCTTTTTAGATTTTTGTACAGTTTGTGTATTGCCATCCTCATCTTTTGTAGTTAAGTATACACCATCTAGCTTTTCAACTGTTAATTTGTTTGTTGCATTCTTATCTTCAACGGCGTCTACCACACTTTTAATGGTATTACCCACTGTATTCCAACCTTGATGCGATACTTGGCCACCATCTACAAGAGCCATTGCATTCACATCTGTCAACGTGATAGCATCCACGTCTGCTTTAGCATTGTCCATAGCGGTTTTGGCAGCAGCAATAGCCGCCTCTGAAGCTCTAGCATCGATTTTTGCATAATACTCACGTGCTTTATTTTGATACGTCTCTAATGCCGCTAATTGTGTTTCTGAATAATTCCCTAATTTGCTACGCACCGCTTGACGCAATGGGTTCGTTGCACTATGACCATCTGCTGCAGCGATATTATTTGCAATGCTCGCATTGGCATACGTTTTGTAACCGAAAGCCAAGGAACCTTTACCTACGGCTTTCGCACTATAACCATAGGACATAGCACCATCATCGGTAGATTCATTTCGGTTACCTACCGCCAAGGATTGAGGCGCGAAGGAACGACTTTGTTCACCGATCGCAACGGCACCCTTTGCATTCTCTGCTGTGTAAGCACGAAGACCCATGGCTGTAGAACCTTCACCGAAGGCATAGGACAAAGTACCAATCGCTGTGGAACCATCTTTATAGGCAATGGAACGAGAACCGATCGCGATGGCACCAACACCACCAGCGTAGGTAGGGCTATACATCTCTGTACCATCTGATAAATAGGAACGATTAAAATCTGACCAAGACGTTAATTTAAAAGGTCCCTTGGCATCATTTTCAGAAGAGTACCATTTACCTTCTCTAAACAGTTTGGCAACAGCCGGATCGTTGCTTTCACCATTACCGAATATACCTTTTAAGGTCTCCCTACTCAAGGAGTCCTTATATTTTGTGGAAATATCGTCATTACCGATGGCGATAGAGGAGTCCCCTGCGGCATACACGTCATTACCGACAGCCGTCGCCTGTTTCACAGCAAACGTGTTACTACCGATCGCCGTACCTTGGCCACCTGCTACATGGGCGTTATTACCAACGGCAGTAAATTTTTCCTCTCTGGCACCCTCAACAATACCATGCGCATAAGAGCCGGCACCAATGATAACAGAGTTCTTCGCCGTACGGTTCAAGTCACCATAGACATTACCATTTCTAATCGGCGCGAATACAACAGAATTACGTGGTAAATGAATATTGCCATTGCCATTAGAATAACTGGAAGCCCCCGTAGCACCTGAATCAAGGTCCGTTTCCACATAAATAATCGCTTGTGCTGGTGGCGCAAAAAATCCAATACCACCAGTGATCAAGAACGCAATAACTGCCCCCTTGCTGTACATCCCTTTGTCTTTTAACACACGTTTTAGAAAACGCTCGCACTCTTTAAATTCAAAGCTTTTTCCCATAAGCCTTACCCTTTCTGCTTTTACAAGCAAACTCATTCATCACTACCCTACTCTACCGTCACAGCACACTCCTTGGTACCGTTGTTATGTTATGGTGTAATAATAAACAACATGTATACACATAGATATGGATATATACCTTCACGATTACATATATCTGAAATCACATATATATGATTCATAGTGCACTAACCATCTAAATCATTGCACAGTCATAGTACATAATTTGCATGAGTATTTGTACACTTATCACATTCCGCGAATTATATTCATCCTATGTTATTTTGAATCTTGAAATAAATATACAGAAAGAGTAATATTTTCAAATCGATTAATTTAAATCGATATGTCCATATCTTTATGCATACACATTCACTATATATTATACTAGTTTGCTAGACTTTGTACAACGAATAAAACCTACATTTTTGATAAATAAATGCCTTACCCCCCCCGTTTTACACATATTGAATATAAATTGTTTTATAGTGTTATTTGCTATTTACTTTTATTCAATTAATTTTGTTAAAATCGCTTTATTGCGGCAAAGAACTACATTGATGCTTGGCATAATCTATTCGCACTATTTATATAAACTCAGCATCATACTAATTAGCAAACTAAGCAAAGCACAAGTTTGCAAATGGTACCGTCACAAGCCCCCCTTCCCTGAGGAATACCGTTGTACGTAGTACACTTGTGGCTATCTTTACTGTTTACATTTGCTAATACAAAAGCCCGTAACGAGATATTGTCATCCTACATCAAACTATGCTATACTTGACATAGAAAAAGAAGAGCCATCAACGTGTGCTTGGCGTTAGGTGTAGTAGCCTTGTGGCATTTTTACTGACCAAATTACATAAACCCAAGAAGACCGCAATATACCTCCGAAGAAACATCATGAAATGCCGTTTCTGAGGGGGTGCATTGCGGTCTTTTCACTGAGGAACGCAGTTGTACGTAGCACACTTGTGGCTACCCTAACTACCTAACTCACACTAACACAAAAGCCCGTAACGAGATATTGTCATCCTACATCAAACTATGCTATACTTGACATAGAAAAAGAAGAGCCATCAACGTGTGCTTGGCGTTAGGCTCATCTCAAACTTGTGAAATATGAAATGCCTAACGTGTAGAGGGGGCAAACCTCTTATCGTTAGGCTTTTTCATTAATTAGTTAAACCAATCAATGAGTCGTACTATTAATTTTAGAATTAAAATCAAGATATCGATTTTTCTAAACTTTTTCATAGTACCACCTCCTCCCATTAGGGAAGAGATAAACCTAACAGCACGTTAATGGCTCTTACATTTTTATTATAGCACAATCTATTCGTACTGTTTATATAAACTTACTACCATGCCGAACAGCAAACTAAGCAAAGTGCAAGTTTGCAAACGATACCGTCACAAGTACCCTTCCCCTTGAGGAACACCGTTAGGTGTAGTAGCCTTGTGGCATTTTTACTGACCAAATTACATAAGTGCAAGAAGAGCACGACATGTTCCGAAGCAAACCTACCGTAGGATCAGTTTGTGGAGGAATATGTCGTGCTCTTCCCTTTATCCTATTTAGTTAAAAAACACCATAGACTTGTATAGCGTTACAAGAGACGTTGCTATTCTGCAGTAAACTGTGCTATACTTAACTTACAAATAAGAAGAGCCATCAACGTGCGCAGGCGTTAGGCTCATCTCAAAAGAACTAAATTTGATGAAGCCTAACGTGTATAAGTGCTAGGAACACTTATCTTTTACGTTAGGCTTTGTCATTTCTAATTAAAGAAATAGTAAAGATCTATAATCAACTTTAAAAGTTTTATCAATACAGATAACTTTTTAAAAAATTTCATAGAACCACCTCCTCCCATTAGGGAAGAGATAAGCCTAACAGCACGTTAATGGCTCTTACATTTTTATTATAGCACAATCTATTCGTACTGTTTATATAAACTTACTACCATGCCGAACAGCAAACTAAGCAAAGTGCAAGTTTGCAAACGATACCGTCGCAAGCACCCTTCCCCTGAGGAACGCCGTTAGGTGTAATAGCCTTGTAGCGTCCCTTATTGACCGAATCACATAAACCCAAGAAGACCGCAATATACCTCCGAAGAAATATCATGAAATGCCGTTTCTGAGGGGGTGTATTGCGGTCTTTTCACTGAGGAATGCAGTTGCACGTGGCACATCTTGTGGCACCCTTTACTGCCTAAATTAAATAAACGTAAAAAAGGCGTGGCATGTTCCTGAGCAAACATTATGAAATACCGTTTGCGAAGGAATGTGCCACGCCTTTCTATTTATTTAGTTAATCAATGTTAGCCACAAGATTGCATAGGGCAACCAGAGACGATCTACATAACGTAACAAGAAACGATAGCATTAACGCTGAAAGTATGCTATACTTAACTTACAAAAAGAAGAGCCATCAACGTGTGCTTGGCGTTAGGCTCATCTCAAAAATTGCTAAAATTTGATGAAGCCTAACGTGTTAAGGTGTGCTAGACCTTATTCGTTAGGCTTTGTCATTTCTAATTAAAGAAATGGTAAAGATCTATAATCAATTTTAAAAGCTTTATCAATATAGATAACTTTTTAAAAAATTTCATAGAACCACCTCCTCCCGTTAAGGAAGAGATGAGCCTAACAACACGTTAATGACTCTTATAATTTTTATTATAGCATAATCTATTCGTACTGTTTATATGAACTTGCTACATCAGAACAGCAAACTAAGCAAATCACAAGTTTGCAAATAGTACCGTCACAAGCACCTTTCCCCTGAGGAACGCCGTTAGGTGTAATAGCCTTGTGGCGTCCCTTACTGACCGAATCACATAAACCCAAGAAGACCACTATATACCTCCGAAGAAACATCATGAAATGCCGTTTCTGAGGGGGTGCATTGCGGTCTTTTCACTGAGGAACGCAATTGTACGTAGCACATCTTGTAGCACTCTTTACTGCCTAAATTACACAAACGCAAAAAAGGCGTGACATGTTCCTGAGCAAACATTATGAAATACCGTTTGCGAAGGAATGTGTCACGCCTTTCTATTTAGTTAATCAAGGTTCGCCACAAGATTGCATAGAGCAACAAAAGACGGCCTACATAACGAGAGAAGAGTTAAAATTACTATCAAATAATTCTAGTCATTTTGAATCGGACTTGTCTTCATAAAACATTTGCTTCATAATGTCATAAGTTTCTCCCAAACGATGAATCATCTCTAATGAGGAAATTGGTCTAACATAAGTCCTGTTTTTGTATGCACCCATCTTTAAGATTAAATTTTGATCAGATAACTTATTTAGTATCCTTGTTAAGCGAGCAGCAGTTATGTCAGGATACGCATCAGCAATTTCTTTTTTTGTAAATTCAATTGATGACTTATTTAAGTTTTGATTATTACAAATAAATCCATATACTTTTTTCTCATCCTCTTTTAGGTTAGATATATCTACTAATGGCTCAGCAACCCATAATTTTAAGTATGTCCTTTCTAAGTCACTTTCTAGTTCAGGCACCTTGAATCTATTTTTTACTACTACATCAATTATCTTTAGGCTACCGCTACCAGCATGCTCAGATGCTCCCATTCTAGTAAATAAGTTAACAAGGAGAGGGTTTCTAACTAAAGATCTGGCCCCTCCTGTAAAAAATTCTTTTACAGGAATTTTCATAATTCCTGGGTTAATAAATACATAATATGGTTCATGAATTTCTGCAATTAGAGCTGTTGTATTCAAAAAATAGTCGGCATGGATTATCATATTGACGAATGCTTCGCGTAAAGCAACTGTTAAGTCCGTAGGGTTCTTTCTAATAGTGTACTCATCAAGTTCAAAATCTCTATTCACAGATAATAAGAGTTTCTCACTTACTAATCGATAATAATTAAATAAATTCATATCAGGAAAATCTAGGTTACCCGACTCAATTCTAAAACTCCATCTTTGTGAATTTCCACGTTTATCAAAAAAGTCCACATGATAATGAGGAAAGCGAGAGATAATAGAATTGTATTTACCAAAGAATAACAATCCAGCCACTGTCAAGTTAGTCAAATTAGTATCCCTATTTTTACGAAAAACACCGATATCTTCTAAAAATTTTTGATTATCCATTTCTGAATAGTTTAAGGTAGGATACCTTTTAGCCAGTATAGATCTATAACTATTGATGCTATCTATATCTAAATCAGATATATCATAATTAAGGAGCAATTCATAATCTAATTCGTCAGATTGATTTCTTAGAATTGAGCTTAATTGCTGAGTGTCTACTTGATGATCTTGTGAATGCAATCTGATATATGTATGAGTAAGATTATTATTAAGATAAACGGGCTTATTCTTAATATTAGCTTCTTTTATATGTAGAATAATGATGTTTTTACCTTCAATAACTCTTATTCTTATATCATCATTCTTTATAACATTTAAACTAACCTTAGATCTATCAGCTAATGTGGAACAAAAGTCACTTATTATTTTTTCTGCATCGTTTACCCCTGTTAAAACTGGTCTTTTATTTTCGTCTTCAGAAATCCCTAAAATTAAATAGCCACCTGTAGTATTAGCAAATGCAGAGTATGACTTCCATGCATCCTTTGGAAAGTCATTTTTAGCTTTTTTGTATTCAACTTGTGAAGACTCTTTCAATGATACAATTGCTTCTAATGTAGTTAATTCCATAGTATTTTCCCTAAAAGTGCTAAATAAATGTCAAATAAAATTATCCCTGAATGGCTTTATTATCACATTTTTTATATATACTGCAAAAAATGGACCTTAAAAAGGTTAAATAAATATTGAATAAAAAAGAGCCTTGCTATGATTAGTATATAGGACAAAATCATCTTCACCAGTATATATTAATAATGGAATACCAACATTCACCGATGTCAGTGCCTCTTATAACCATTATAGCATAATCTATTCGTACTGTTTATATAAGATTACTACCATACCGAACAGCAAACTAAGCAAATCACAAGTTTGCAAATAGTACCGTCACAAGCACCTTTCCCCTGAGGAACGCCAGTAGGTGTAGTAGCCTTGTGGCGTCCCTTACTGACCAAATCACATAAACCCAAAAAGACCGCAATATACCTCCGAAGAAACATCATGAAATGCCGTTTCTGAGGGGGTGTATTGCGGTCTTTTCACTGAGGAACGCAATTGTACGTAGCACATCTTGTGGCACTCTTTACTGCCTAAATTAAATAAACGCAAAAAAGGCGTGACATGTTCCTGAGCAAACATTATGAAATACCGTTTGCGAAGGAATGTGTCACGCCTTTCTATTTAGTTAATCAAGATTCGCCACAAGATTGCATAGGGCAACCAGAGACGACTTATTTTGCTTCCACTGCAGCAATCGCGCAAAGGTCAACGATATCGCTTACGGAGCAACCACGGCTAAGGTCATGGATTGGTTTTGCCAAACCTTGGATGATTGGTCCGATAGCAGTAGCGCCAGCAAAGCGTTGTACTAATTTGTAACCAATGTTAGCAGCTTGTAAGTCAGGGAAAATCAAGATATTAGCTTTACCAGCTACTTGGGATCCTGGAGCTTTACGTTCTGCTACGGATGGAACGATGGACGCATCTAATTGCAATTCTCCATCGAATGCGAAGTCTACGTTACGGCCTTTCAAGTCTTCTACTGCTGCTACTACTTTATCAACTTCTGGAGAAGAAGCAGATCCTTTTGTGGAGAAGGACAAGAAGGATACGCGAGGTTCTTTCATGCCTGCTACGGAACGAGCTTTACCAACGCTGGATTCAGCGATATCAGCCAATTGTTCAGATGTTGGGTTAGGGATAACGCCGCAATCGGAGAAAATCAACAAGCCATCATCGCCATATTCTTTTTTATCAGTGAGCACAAGCATAGAGCTGGATACAGTTTTCAAACCAGCTTGAGTACCTACCACTTGGATAGCAGCACGAAGTACGTTTGCTGTAGGGCTTGCAGAACCTGCAACCATGCCATCAGCCAAACCTAAACGCACTAACATAGCACCGAAGAATAACGCATCGCCAGTCATAGTAGCGTGTGCTTTTTCAGGTGTCATGCCTTTTTTCGCACGCAATTCTACAAATGTATCTACCATTTTGTTTAATTCGCCGAATGTAGCTGGGTTGATGATTTCAGCACCTTCCAAAGATACACCAGCTGCTGTAGCTGCCGCTTGAATTTTATCTTCTGCACCAACCAAGACAGGCACGCAGAAACCTTCTTTCAAAATCGCAGCCGCTGCCTCGATGACACGGCTATCTTCGAATTCTGGCAATACAATTTTTTTACCCAAGCCTTTTGCTTGCTCTTTTAAACTTTGAATTAAATCCATGGTATGTCCTCCTTTTAAGACCCATTTCGATATATCTACGCTTTATTATACTATAACTAATTTTGATGTTCAAACCGCTTCATATAGTTATGGTGAAAGTATACTATCCACTTCATTCATAATTAAGCATTGCTAACTGAAAGCTACGTTTCCATCCACCAATATTGCCAGCTCTTTTTTCATAAGCACCTTCCATAAAAAAAGCCCTATGCTTCAGCTTTCCCCATATACCGGGAAGCCTACAACAAAGGGCACTATTTATTAAAACTGTTTCGGTATAAATCCAAAATGTTGTAATGCTTTATAAATCCCGTCGTCATGGCAGGATGCTGTGACGTAGTCAGCTTTTTCTTTCAATGCGTCACGGCCATTCCCCATGGCAATGTTCAGCCAGTCTGGTCGGAACATGGATAGATCGTTATTGCCGTCGCCGAAGACGATAACATCTTGGTAGGATGCACCAAAGCCATCGATCATTTTCCGAATCCCATAGGCCTTATCCATCGGTTCAAATAAAATGCATCCGTCTCCATAGCGAATTAAATCCTTCGTCATGTGTACGATACCACGACGTTGTTCCTCTTCTTCTGTAATGAAAGCATAGACCTTGTAAAAGTGCTCAATATCCTCAGGCACCAAGTCTGGCACGACTTCGTTTTGCATCATATCCCACTGCGGATCCCATGCTAGGACACTTTCATAAGGAGTAATGCGGACAAAGTCATTTTTGTGGGTCACACCCCAAGGCACATTGTGTTTCGTCAAATACTGGAGGTATTGCACACAGCGGTCCCGGTCCATACCCTGCATCCATTGCACTTCGTAATCTTTCGTAATGCTATAGCCACCATCAGCCACAAAATTCAGTGTCTTCGCCATCTTGGCAAATCGCATAGCATCTGCCTGTAAACGGCCCGTAGCAAGCGCTACGTGATGCCCTTTGTCCTGCAAATAGTCCAAGGAGTACTGCGCGCTTTCAGGAATCACCCCATCTGGCCAAACCGCTAGGGTGTTATCAATATCGAAGAAAAAATACTTCTTGTCCATCCGGTCCTCCTCAGCGCAAGTGCTGCTCTTCATCCCAACCGTTCACCAACTGAAAGCGGTCTTTCTGATCCACATTTGGATATTTCTCATGGTCCACCTCGCTGGCGAACATCACCAAGGGGCGCACGAAGGTTTTCCGTTCTCCGTAGAGTTGTTGGTACACCACATAAGGTTCATCCGTCTCGGAATGGATGGCAATGTCGATGACATAGTATAACATGCCTTTAAAATGACGATATAAACCGCCTACTACAATCTCTTGCATAGTCATCGTCCTTTCTGGTAACGATTATTTACCTAGTTCTTTCGTCGTCTCTGTCACAGAGTACCACACAAGTTCATTCATGTAATAACGAAGCTCTTCACTTTTCACATGTCTCGCATTAGTGTTTACTGCAGTTGCAATGGCTAAAGCAATGTATTCACCTGTTAGCGGATTACCTTTCACTTGGGTAACTTCCTCTACATTGGTCAAGATATCGTGGCGCAAGTCTTTCAATACATACCACGCATAGCTACCTTTTTCCGCCTTTTCATTTCTAGCCAACTCAATGGCTTCTTTGCGGCGGTTAGAACGATCTAGATTATTATCCCCATGCCAGTTGTGAATGCGTTTAAAGAATCGCAACCGCTTTGTAAGCTTTGCGTCCAAAATAGATAACACTTGGGCGCCATCATAAACAGTCGTTTTGTCTTGCCCCAGTTCCTCCAAAGCTTCCAATAATTCATCCATTGTAATGCCCTGGATTGGTTTTTCTGTGATGTGTGACACTACCTCTGTAGGAGTCACAGAATCATGACCTTTTACAGCATGAGACAATTCTTCTAATGTGATACCTTGAATAGGTGTGCTCGTCATCTCTGCCATCGGGTGTTCCCCATCAATGGTACGTACTAAGCCATCAATGGCTTTTTCTGTTTCTGGCATAATTCCTAATATATGGTAGTCCTTTGCCACTTCCGTTACCTCGGATGGATGTTGACGAGCGAAAATGTCCTCGCTCATACCAAAACTTGTGCCTACTGTCAGCAATAATGCTGTTGATACTACTAAACGTTTCAAATTTATATCTCCTATATAACTTACTGAATCATATTCTACTCAATCTATCTTTTATTATATCATAACTTGTGGCCCTAGCAGTATAGCACCTTTACAAAATGCCTATCTTAATGCACTCCATAAATACTAGCTCAAAGATATGAATATCGACATAAATTTAAGACTCTGTTCGGTGCCCCACTCGAGACCAGACTCGCATCAGTGCAACTCAAAATACACCTAAATGCAATACCTATGACTTATTAATACCATACCCCTCACCACAGCTTCACAGACTATATCCTTATGGCACAGCAAAGGAGCCTTAACACACACTCAGGTTTGTTAAGGCTCCTTTGTTATCGAGCATCTACATACTCTACACTAGTTCATCTTATTTTAATACATGATCTAGTTCTTTATTAGTTTCTTTCGCTGTTTGTTTTGCTGTGTACCAAACAAGTTCATTGATGTAGAAACGAAGTTCTTCGCTATTCACAGTTAATGCATTTTTTTCTGCCGCCTGTTTCATAGCTGCCACAATGTCTTCACCACGTGTGTCTTCACCTTTTTTATCAAACACAGCTTTTACATTGTCCAATGCATCTTGACGAACAGCACGCAATACATTCCAGCCATAGCTGTTGCTATAACCATTCACTGCTTCTTTCGCATGTTTATTGTGTTTGTTCAAGAACACTTGATAGTTCGCAGTATGTTCGTATTTGTTGTCACCATTCCAATTATGAGCACGTTTAAAGAACTCTACGCGATTAGTCAAGTTGCGATCTAACACGCGTAAGAACTCATGATTCACATCATGTTCTGCATAGCGATGTTGGCGATCTGTCAAGCGCTCACCACGCTCATGACGATACACTAAGTCTTTGTGTACTTCATACACACGCTCTAAGGTAACGCCTAACTCTTCCAAAGCTTCCACCGTTTCTGGTGTAGCCACTTCAATTTCGTAGCCTGCTGCTGGTGTTACGATATGAGCTGGGTTCTTTTGATCGAACAACGTATCTCCCATCGCAAAGCTAGACGTGGCTGTTGCTAACAACGCAACTGTTAATACTAATTTTTTCACGTTTCTATCTCCTATCTAATATACATATTGTTTCTATAATTATATACATATACATCTGCATCCTATTATACAACAAGTATAGTTATGTATACAACATTGAATCGATGCAAAACCCATGGTAGGCCCTGTGAAAGTAGTAACTTTCACAGGTTCTACACATAGGAATCGTCTATCCATTAACCTTTTTTAATGTATTGAAGTACTTCAGCCAATTGCGCTTTTAATGTGTTAATTTCATCTTTTTGCATTTGGTTTTGTGCTTCTAAGGCAGATACTTTGTCTTGTAATGTGTAAGATGCACTGATAGGTCCTTGACGGAATGTGTCTTTCACAGCCGTTTCATCAGCACGAGCCCCGAATTTCCAGCTCACACCTGCGTTCGCCATCAATTCATCGCCACGACTACCGATGGATGCGCCTGCATGGAATAATGTAGACTCATTTTTGTAATGAGCAATACCCAATGCTAAGGCACCTTCACCTTTATACGTACCTACACCTGCCATGATTGTTGTTGGCTCCAATGGATCATATTGTAAATGACGTAAGCCAGCCATAGCTGCCGCTTGAGCCCCCACACGGTTCATCTGCGCACCTAAGCCATTAACATGGTTGCTAATATTAACAACTGCATTGGTTACACCTTTCAATTGAGATACGTTAACTGCATCTGTATTTTCCACACCTGGTGCTACATTCGCTATGACTTGGCCACCTGCAGAAATACCAGATTTCATCACTGGATTTCCATTCGCATCTACCATTGTTTTTCCTGTATTAGGATTCACTGCGATAGAAGGAGCGCCGAAGGATACTACTTTCGTAGGATCTACTATGACCTCACCAGTTTTTGGATTAACTACTTTTGCTGTTTCAGGTGTTACTACCAATCCTGTGCCAGTCAATTTAGAGTTTGGACCTCCTTTAAGGTTATCTCCCTCTACAGGTTTTGCACCTGTTTTTGGCTTACCATTTTCTAAATCAGTAGCCTTATAGTATTTACCATCAATCATAGTTACTGGATTACCAGCTTTGTCAGTTTTACTTTCAAAGTTAGCACTGTTCAATGCACCCAAGTCTTTAGCCAATTGAACGGACAATTTACCATCTGCATTGAATACGCCGATATTACCTGTTGTCGTAGCTTCTTTCGCCACTGGTTTACCCGTATCAGCACGGTTGCCACCAGTCAATTGTACGGTAGAGTTCAATGGTTTGCTAATGGATTCGCCATCATCACCTTGGAAACGAAGTCCGTCGTCCATAGTCGCAACGTCACGAAGTTTACCATCTGTGCCTTTGTATTGGATACGATCCATAGTCGGTGCATCTGCCATTGGAGATTTACCAGCTTTTGGTGTCACCACAGTTTTACCATCTTTAGTTTTCACATCTACATCTGCTGGAGCATACCATTTACCATCGTTGGCACGAACTGCATCTTTCGGTGTATTGTCCAAGTCAGCTGGTGCTTTATCTGTAGAGATAGCTACACTAGCAGCATTGTTTCCATCTTTGCCAGCCTTCGCATTGTTCAATGTCAATGTACCCTTGCCATCTTTCGCTGTCGCGGATACACCGTCTTTGCCAGCTGCGTCTTTCACAGTCATAGCGCCATCTTTGCCAGGTACACCATCTTTTGCTGGGCCACCAGCTGTTACGCTATCGATCTTAAGGTCACGGTTGACATCTACTTTTACATACGTAGTTGTTACTTTTGTACCATCTTTGTCCTCAGCCTCATCTACAGCCATGGAAACCGTTGTGTTCGCACCGTTCACATATTTCACATTGTCATTAGGGTTTACCTTTTCAAATATTTTTGCATCAGTGCTGAAAGCTTTATCTGTAGAGCCAATGCCTATGTTCCAACCGGATTTTTGGATAGCAGTAGCTACTGCATTACCATTTACGAAAGAATCTCCATCATTTTTAACAGTATCTTTAGGCCCTACTGGAATTTCTGTAGTCGTCGCTTTGCCTGTTACAGGATCTTTTTCGTAAATTTTACCATCTTCGCCACGAACAGCGTGAGTTTCAGTACCATCTTCTTTAGTAACAATTACATCATTTGTAACTTTACCTTCTTTCAAGCCTACAGTGATTTCACGAGTACCATCTTCTAATGTTTTACCCGTTACTTCAACACCATTTGTACCTTTAAACTCTACTTTATTCGCATTACGTACTTGATCTGTGTAACCGTTATCTTTAGCGGATACTACGAAACCTAAGTTTTGTAAATCACCTACAGTAGCAGCGTTGTTAGGGTTAGAGTTATTGAAGTCTACCAAACCTGCTTTATCAACATTATCTGCTTTTGGTGCTACCGTTTGTTCTGGTGCGCCTGCATTTGGTTTACCATCTGTTAAGTCAGCTGCTTTATACCATTTGCCGTCGTTGCCTTTAGCAAGAACATCGCCATCTGCATTTTTCGGAGCAAATGTGTTCGCACCATTCGCTACATTACCCAATTGTGTTGGAGTATTTACATTATTACCTGGCTCATTTGTTGTGTTGTCCACATTTGGGTTTGCCAAGTTTGTATTCACTGTGGTTGGTTTCACATCAGCATTTGGTGTGACTGTTGGAGGCTTAGTTGGATCCGCTGATGGTGTCACAGTTACCGCTTCTCGTGGATACAATTTACCATCGTTTGCACGTACATATCCATTAGTTGGTTCACCTTTATCATTTCTTGCAATGTTTGGTGTACCATCTGGATTTGCAGGGTAGAACGTATCACCCACTTTTACCACTGGTACTTGTTTACCTGTTGTTGGATCTGTGATTGTCGTAGCGATTGGTAAGCCTGTTACGTTGAAAGTTACATCGCTTGTTGTGCCATCTGCTTTTGTTGTTACCACAGCTGTTGTATTACCACCGTTCACGAAGTTTACAGTGTCGAATGGTTTCACGAAGTCTTTCGCTGTACCATTATTTTGTAAATTCCAACCAGCATTCAATACATCAGATACGGTAGCTGCATTGTTGCCCGCGAAGTTTGGATTTGCTTTTCCATCTTTTGTTTTTGGATTCAACAAGTCCGCTGCTTTTTCTGCTGTCAATGGAGCTTTATTGATGTTCGCTACATCGCCTGCATTTGGTGCTTCTGTTCCATCAGGGTTTGTTACTTTTTTATCAGCATCATTCACTGCTGGAATATTGTTTTTCACATTGTTCAATGTAGTTGGAGATTTAGTTCCTTTAGGACCATTTAGAGATGTAATTACATTATCTGGTGCAATCACTTGATCTCCGTCACCGGTTCCATCTGAAGTTGTGTGGTATGTCACATTACCATCTTCATCTGTCAATGGATATACTTTCGTACCATCTGCAGTTGTATAGTTCACAGGAGTGATAGCGTTGTTTGTAGATACTTGATCATCCACAGATACAGTGATAGTACGTACACCGTTTTTATCTGTTTCACCAGTCACAGTAGCTGAACCTGCACCTACAAATCTCACTTCGTTCGCATTACGAACTTGGTCAGTGTAATCGTTACCTTCTGCAGATACGATCCAACCTAAGTTTTGTAAGTCACCTACAGTGGCTGCATTGTTAGGGTTAGATTTGCTGAAATCTACAAGACCTGCTGCATCAGTATTTGTTGGTGGCTGTACGGAAGTCGCTGTGTCGATTGGTGTACCGTTCGGTTGTACTTCAGAAGATTTATACCATTTACCATCGTTAGCTAATACTAATGGATCTTTCGCATCAGCTACAGCATCAGTACCCTCTTTCAAGGATCCATCCTCATTCACTTTATCTGGTGCATAGTATTTACCATTGTTAGCTTTTACATACTCATTGCCATCTGCATCAACAGGGCTGAAAGTATTCGCACCGTTTGCTACATTACCCAATTGGCTTGGAGTGTTTACATTGTTACCTGGGTTATCTGTTGTGTTTGCCACATTTGGATTTGCCAAGTTTGTATTCACTGTTGTTGGTGTTTTGCCTTCTTTTGGTGTTACTGTTGCAGATTTAGTTGGATCTGCTGCCGGAGTTACATCCACATCTTCACGTGGGTAGAACTTACCATCGTCAGCACGTACATATCCATTTGTTGGTTCACCTTTATCATTTTTTTCGATATTTGGTGTGCCATCTGGATTTGCAGGGTAGAACGTATCGCCTACTTTTACCACTGGTACTTGTTTACCTGTTGTTGGATCTGTAATTGTGTTAGCCACTGGAAGACCAGTTACGTTCACTTGTACATGAGATGTTAAGTTGTCATCTGTTGTTACCGTTACAGTTGTATTACCACCATCACGGAAGTTCACAGTATCAAATGGTTTTACGAAGTCTACTGCTTTACCATTGCCTTGTAAGTTCCAGCCTGCATTCAATACGTCAGATACTGTGGCTGCATTGTTGCCAATGTAATTAGGATTTGCCGCACCGTCTGCTGTTTTAGGGTTAGACAATTTAGCGGCTTCTTCTGCTGTTAATGGAGCTTTGTTGATATTCGCTACATCTCCAGCACCTGGTTTTTCTTTTCCATCCGGATTTGTAATCGTTTTAGATTCATCATTTACATTTGGAATGTTGTTTTTCACATTTTTCAATGTAGTTGGTGCATTTTCTCCTTTTGTACCATTAGGACCATTCACAGATGTAACTACGTCTGCACCTTGTACTTCTTGATCACCATCACCTTTTCCATTTGGAGTTGTATGGTATGTGATCGTTCCATCTTCACTCTTAACTGGATATACTTGTGTACCATCTGCTTTTGTATACACTACCGGCAATGCATCATGATTCACATCTTGGTCTTCTACTTTTACTGTAATTGTACGCACACCATTCGCATCAGTTTTACCTGTGACAACAGCTTTACCTTCGCCAACAAATTTCACTTCGTTCGCATTACGTACTTGATCAGAGTAGCTGTTGCCTTCTGCAGACACTACCCAACCCATATTTTGTAAGTCACCAATAGTAGCCGCGTTATTAGGGTTAGAGTTTGTGAAGTCGATTAAACCAGATTTTGCAACGTTAACTGGACCTGCTACTGGTGTTGCATTTTCTTTTGGTTTACCATTTGGTTCCACTTGATCTGCTGGATACCATTTACCATCATTAGCTAATTTCACTGCTGGTTTTGCATCGGTTGCTTCTGTACCATCAGCTGCTAGTGGAGCAAATGTTTTCGCACCGTTCGCTACATTACCCAATTGTGTTGGTGTTGTAGTTTGGTTGTTTGGTGCATCATTTGTATTCTTAACATTTGGATTTACCAAATTAGATTGCAATGGCTTTTCTGTTATATTGATTGGCGTAATTACATTACCCGCATCGTCAATGAAATCACCTGTTGCATTTTTACCAACTGCTTTTTTACCAGTTGGTCCTACTGGTGTACCACTTTCATCAACTGTGTAGAACTTGTCACCTACTTTAGATACTGGAGCACCAGTTTCTGTTGTATATGTCACAGGTAATCCTGTTACATTGTATGTTACATCGCTTGCAGTACCTTCCGCATTCGTTGTTACTACAGCTGTTGTATTGCCGCCGTTCACGAAGTTCACAGTATCAAATGGTTTTACGAAGTCTTTCGCTGCACCATTGTTTTGTAAATTCCAACCAGCATTCAATACGTCAGATACGGTAGCTGCATTGTTACCAATGTAGTTAGGATTTACCGCACCGTCTGCTGTTTTAGGGTTAGACAGTTCAGCTGCTTTTGCTGCTGTTAACGGAGCTTTCGTAATATTTGCTTTATTTGGAGTTTTACTATCTACAGTGCCATCTGGATGTGTGATTTCTTCAGTTCCATCATTTACATTTGGAATGTTATTTTTCACATTTTTCAATGTAGTTGGTGCATTTTCACCTTTTGTGCCGTTAGGCCCGTTCACGGATGTAACTACATCTCCACTTTGAACTGGTTCACCATTGCCATCCGCTTTTGTATTGAAGATTGGACGACCTTGCTCATCTTTTTGGTTTGTAGGATATACTTGTGTACCATCTGCTTTTGTGTAAACTACTGGCGTTACAGAGTTATTTGTGGCTACTTGATTATCTACACTTACAGTGATTGTACGCACACCATCATCTGCTGTTTTACCAGATACAACCGCTGCACCAGTACCTACGAATTTCACTTCGTTAGCGTTTTTCACAGCCTCAGAGTATGCGTTACCTAAATCATCAGTTTTCTTATCGGAGGATACAATCCAACCCATATTACGTAAATCACCAACAGTAGCTGCTGTGTTATTAGATACATTCTCATTATCTAAATTACGTAATGCGTTTTTCACTGGCTCTGTATAGTTAGACAAGTTACTTGTTACATTATTTAATGCTGTTGGGCTAGTTGTGCTTGTTTTATCTTTCGCTGGTGCTGGGTTTGTCAAAGCAGTTTTCAATGGTGTAGCAGCTGGATCGATTGGTTCGATAACATGATCATCTTCATCCACTAATTTTCCATCATTATTTGTTTTCACCGCTGGCTTTCCAGTATCACTGATAGGTTCCCCTTTATCATTCACTTTGTAGAACTTATCGCCTACTTTGGACACAGGTTTTCCATCTGTATCTGTGTAGGTAACAGGTAATCCTGTAACATTGAAAGTCACCTTGCTTGTAGAACCATCTTCAGATGTTGTGACCATCGCTGTTGTGTTAGCACCATTCACAAAGTTTACCGTATCATATGGTTTTACAAAATCACGAGCGTCCCCATTATTTTGCAAATTCCAACCTGTATTCAATACATCGGATACAGTAGCTGCGTTATTGCCAATATAGTTAGCATTGATTACTTTTTTATCTTCGAATACTGGAGTTTCTACTTCAGTTTCTAGACCTGTTTGTGGGTCTATTTCTTTTGTTTTAGTAACTTTTTGTTTACCTGTTTCACGGTCGATAACCGGTACTTTTTCTGTTTTGATTGTACCATCAGCATTCAACTCATATCGTTGCGTCATTGTTGCTGCTTCTTGTGCAGTATATGGAGCTGTATTGGTAACATCACCAACTTTAGTTTCTCCATCTTTGTCGTTGACTTTACCTGGCAGCTTTTCTTTTGGATCCACCACTTGTTTCAAGTTAGAACCTACATTTGCCAATGGAAATGGATTGGTAGTGCTGCCCTCTGTATCATTCATAGATGCTTTAGCATCTGTCACAGGTGCAACCCCATCTAACGCTTTATAATCCAACCCTCTAGGATTTGTAATTGACCCATCATCATGTTTTATAGATCCTTTTGGATATGGTTTACCATCGATGAAAATAGTATCTGCTGGATAGTATTTACCATCCACTTCCAATGCATCTGCAGGATATAATCTACCATCTACTTCCTTCACTTTTGGGCCTAGAGCCGCAGTTTCTTGTGCATCATAGAACTTACCATTGTCAAGTTTTGTTAATTTATTGCCTTTGCCATCTGTATACACAACTGGTGTATGTGCCGCTTCTACAGTTTTTTGTTCATGCACATCAATTGTGACAGTACGAATACCGTCTGTATTTGTTTCACCTGTAACGCTAACTCCATTTGTACCAATGAAGTTCACTTGGTTCGCATTACGAACTTGATCCGCGTAGTTATTACCAGGTGCCCCTACAATCCAACCCATATTTTGTAGATCTCCTACAGTGGCTACATTGTTAGGATTAGAGTTTGCAAAGTTAATTAATCCACCATTAGCAATTTTATTTGTCAATGGATTTGCAATTGGTTGCGCATCTGCTTTTGGAGTGCCTTTTGCATCTACTTTTCCTGCTTCATACCATTTACCATCATTCGCTAATACTGCTGGTGTCCCCTCAAAAGCATCTGCATCAGGCAATTTATTACCTTGCTCATCTACTTTTGTGGCCTCATACCATTTACCATCGATGGCCTGTCTCAATGGTACTCCTGTGGTAGAGATTGGGTTAAATATCGCAGCTCCATTGTTTACATTACCTACTGTTGTTGGTGTATTCACACCTGCCGTAGGGTTACTATGCGTTACATTTGGGTTAACCAAATTCGTATTCAATGTAGTTGGTTTCGTACCCCCTCGTGGAGTCATCGTTTTACTACCATCTGGTTGTTGAATAAAATTCATTTGATTAGATGGGTAGATATTTCCATCATCTGCTATCGTGTATCCATTCGTTGGGTTACCTTCCGCATCACGTTGAATATCTGGCGCACCATCTGCTTTCACTGGGAAGTATGTATTACCTCTTTTGCGACAGGAACTTGTTTACCTTGTGCATCTGTGATCGTATTAGACACTGGCAATCCAGTTACATTCACTTGGATTTTGCTTGTTGTACCATCTGTGGAGCTTTCGATAGTTGTATTAGCACCATTAATAAAGTTCACCGTGTCATATGGTTTCACGAAGTCTAAGGCAGTGCCATTCGTCCGTAAATTCCAGCCAGCATGTAATACATCAGACACTGTAGCCGCATTACTTCCTTGGTAATTAGGATTTGTTTGTCCATTTGCTGTCGTAGGATTTGCCAACTTCGCCGCTTCTTCTGCTGTGATAGGCGCTTTTGTAATGTTTGATACATCCCCTGGATTGGCTCCTGGCGTACCGTCTGCATTCGTTACAGTTTTTGTTCCATCATTAACACTTGGTAATGTATTTTTCACATTATTCAATGTTTTGGGTGTGGAACTATTCATAGAAGTCACAATATCTTTTGATTGTATAGGAGTTAACGCTCTTGCTGGCGCACCATTGTTTGTAATATTACCTGTAACAGGGTCTTTTGTCGTATTCGCTGGATAGTAGTTTCCATCAATTTTTACGCTATCTTCAGGGAAATACCCTGTCTCTGTTTTAACTAATGGCGTTCCATCTGGAGCTTTGAATACTACCGCTTCTTCTGCTGTTTCCACAGTAATTGTACGGATACCATTTTTTGTTTCTCCAGTAACTGTAATACCATTTTTACCAACGAAGTCCACTTGGTTCGCATTACGAACTTGGTCTAAGTATCCATTCGTAGGCGCAGATACTACCCACCCCATGTTACGTAAATCGCCGATAGTGGCAACATTGTTTGGATTAGATTTACCGAAGTCAATCAAGCCTGCTGTTGGTGAAGCTGCTGTAATACCAGGCACCACTGGTGTTGCCGTTGGATCTTTCAATTCTCCACGGTCTGATACTTTATCTTTTGGATACCATTTACCATTGTTCGCTAATACCACAGGTGTTTTCGCATCCGCTGCAGTCACTCCTGTCGCAGGAGATCCATCTGGATTTACTTTTGTCGCATCATAGTAATTGCCATCGTTTGCCAAGGCTAATTCTGTACCATCCGCATCACGCAAATTATGCGTTACACCACCATTCGCTACATTGCCCAATTGTGTTGGGGTTGTATTTCTTGAATTAGGAGGTGCTGTTGTAGTATCTACATTTGGATTTACTAAATTCGTTTTCAATGGACTTTTTGTTATATCGATAGGAGGAATGATATTACCATCTTTATCAATTACATCGCCAGACGCATTTTTACCAACTGCTTTATTACCATTTGGACCTACTGGTATACCATCTTCAGTCACTGTATAGAACTCGTTACCTACTTTAGATACAGGGGCTCCCGTCTCTGTAGTATAAGTAATTGGCAAACCTGTTACATTGAATCGAACCTGAGTTTTCTTACCATCTGGAGATACTGCCACTACGGCACTTGTATTAACACCATCGTTGAAAGTCACTGTATCATATGGCTTCACAAAATCTTTCGGTACATCATTATTTTGTAAGTTCCAACCTGCATTCAGCACATCGTTCACAGTAGAGGCTTGGTTGCCCTCTTTATTGATTTCATCAAGAACTGGTTTTGTACCAGAAGTAACAGCATCTGAAGGCAAATGGTCTTTCAAATTAGTAACTATACCATTTTTCAGTACTGTATCACCTGTCTGTACAGACGTGAACGTGGCTGTTGGCGTCACATCAAAACGTATTTTCCCATTCTCTGGATTGACATTAAATACAGTATTATTACCATTTTCAAAAGATGATTGAATTTTATCTTTTAGCATAACATATGTAACAGCATCTTTCATGGATACTGTAATATCACGTCCATTTTGATCGATCGTTACATGTTCGCCAGCAATAAATTTAACTGTCTCACCAGCATGTACCGCTTTATTAGAGTCCCCTGTATGCTTCGCTCCTGTTGCTGTACTAGCTGATGTAGCCACATTCCAGTGCACTGCATTGATGGCATTCGCTACGTCAGCGGCTGTTACCAACCCATTATTAGTTGCATCTGGCACAGTCACTTTACCTAATGTAGTACTACCTGCTGTAGAATCTACCGTTAAAGTTGTTGTTTTTGGTGTTAATGTTAATTTTTTATCACTTGCTGTTACTGTTAATAGATTTGTGTTGTCGCTCTCTACTGTTAAGCGTTGATCGTATAAACGCACGTCTCCTGTACCAGCATTACCTTTGAACGCCAAGTTTACAGATTTTAACTGTGCTACGTTCACTGCATCTGTATTATTTGTACCTGCTGCTACGCCTGTAATTTGACGGGTGAAAGAGTTATTATTCACCGTACCACCTACAGAAATAGCACCTTGACCCGATGTTAAGGCATTATCTGCATTGCTATGTAATTTCGCATACTTATTAACGCGATCGGTACCCTCTGCTTCACCATCCACGCCGATACCAGAAACACCGCTAGCAACGGATGCTACAGATCCAGTACCTAAGGCAACACCACCTACTGCGCTTACTGTTGTATTTTGGCCCAATGCTAAGCCTTGTGTCGCTGCTGCTCCCACTTGTGCATTTTGACCGATGGCAACACCAGCTACGCTTTCAGATTTTGCTTTAGAACCAATCGCAATCGCTTCTTCTGCTTTTGCCTCTGAAAGTGCGCCCACTGCTGTACTATCTAAGGCAGTTGCTTGTGCACCAGCACCTACTGCTGTTGCATTAGTACCTGTCGCTTCTGTGCTGGCTTTTGTTGCATCCGGTTTCGTAATCGTCGAACCAATCGCTACCGCACCTGTTTCAGATGCTTTTGTACCTGTACCATACGCAGTCGCACTGTCACCTGTGGCTGTTGCATTAGTACCAGTGGCTAGTGCATTTGTATTTGTAGCAGATGCACTTGGTCCGATGGCAATCGCATCTGTACCTGTGGCACCTTTATTTTGTCTGTTTGGTTCTACCGTAGAATTTACAGAGAAATATTTCACTCCATCTGCAATGAACTTTTCAATGACAGCATTCACTTGAGAACCATTGATAGCATCTGTAGAATCTTCTGCAATTCGACCAGCTGCTACATTTTTCAATTGACGTTCTGCTCCAGAAGAACCGAAGGATACTACGTCACCTTCAGAGGTATTTAAACCACCAGCCCATTTGAAAGTATATACAGCCTCTGGAGAATCACTAGCTACCCATTTGCCATCTTTGTCATAACTTGCATCTAATTGGCGAGTACCTGTCAAGTCTGTAGTAGAGCCTGTACCAATCGCTACTGCATTTTGTTTATCTGCAATGGCACCAGTACCTAATGCTAAGGAACCAACAGCAGAGGCACGAGAGCTTGCACCATAGGCAGATGCTAAATCACCTTTTGCTAAGGAATGTACACCTACCGATGTAGACGCATGACCATTCTTGTTCTCATCTCTATTATAATCTAATTCTGATGTGTTCATTGTTTTGCCAGTCAATTCAGCATAGGCATCAGAAACTTTACCGTTTTTTCTCTCCGTAGATACATAGGTATATTTACGAGTTACATCTTGTCCATTGATGCGCTCTGTCACATTTTTTGTATAGGTTTCACGAGAGCCATCCGGATTCTTTTTTTCCGCTTCATAGGTAATCGCTTGATCAGCGGCATTAGAAATGTTAGCACCACCGATCATAACAGAAGAGTCACCTTTTGCGTTCGTAGCTTGACCAATCGCAATCGCCCCTTGTTTACCGCTGGCTTTTGCTTTATAACCCATCGCAATATCGCCAAGTTCTGCCCAAGATGCAGTACCTGCTGCTAACGCATAGGCACCATTTGCTACAGAGCCCATACCGATAGCCACCGCTGCTTCTGCATTTGCTTGTACTGTAGAACCAGAACCGATAGCTGTCGCACCGAAAGCACCCATACGAACCACAGAGTTAGTACCAATAGCTGTACCCAACGCTGTCGTAGAATGGGCTTCCATACCGATAACTACGGAACCCGATTGACCATACGTAGATTTATAAGCAGTAGGCATACCACGACCTACAAGTTTATTATATTGTTGCTCTACTGTTCTTTCACTTTCCGTGTACGCCAAATTATAATCATCTATTGTACTTACGTCAGTGTTAGCTACTGCATCGCCCGTTACCACTTGATATTTATTACGACGCAATTGATCCGTATCATTACCACCTAAGGCAACTACACCATCACCGGCTACTACTTGTGCACCAATCGCAATGGATTGATCACCTATGGCACGAGCTTCTGCACCAAGTGCAGTGGCTTCATTGATATGATTTTTACGATAGAATACTAAACCATCATTAATAGCCCCTGATTGCAATGTTGCTTTAGTCTCTGTAGGAGCATTCACATCTAAACCATAACCAGCTTTTACAAGAACCGCTGCATTCGTATCTGCATTGGTGTTATTGTTCACTAATTTTCGATTATTTTTTGGATCTACAATCACACCAGCACCCGCTTGGAAACCAAACGCTGTAGAGGCATTCAAACGATAGGTACCATTTTCACCAAATGCTGTATACGCACCACGCCCCACAACAGTATTAGGGCGAGCTCCATTGCCAGAACCTTCACTGAACGCATCGCGGCCGATAACAACGGTACCTTCTGCAAGCTTATCTGTGATTTTGGCGTTTTTACCAATGGCAATACTGTTATGACCTGCTGCTACTGAAGCAGTACCGATGGCAATCGTATCTTGACCATCAACAATCGTTGCAGCCTTGCCTATAGCAATAGAACGTGCCTGACTTGCTTTTGCCTCTTCACCAAGGGCTACAGCACTGACCGCTTCCGCTTTTGAAGACTTACCGATAGCCACAGATGCACCACCAGTTGCCTTAGCATTCTTACCGACAGCCACTGCTTGATTAACAGTTGTCGAGTCTGCTCCCCATGCTACACTGTCATCAGGACCTGTACCAGCCTGATTCGGAGCTGCACCTACTGTACTTGTTACAACAGGGCTTACCGCCATAGCCATAGCAGCAGAGCTAATGACAATAGCTTTCGCCTTATTACGACCTACACGCTTTGCTAATTCAGATACTACTACATAGCATCCCTTAGTTTTATTCCAAACTACTTTATATACATGATTTAACCCCATATATATGTCTCCTTTTATACTAACTTTAGATCTTAGTACCTACTCATACTCTACTTCTGTATACTATACCTATTTAGTATACTTATAGTGATAAAAAAATTTTAATCGACTCCCATAGTATGTTCACATAGCATATACGATGAAACATAAGAAAGACGATTCTTATAGTAAGCTATAATTAAACTAAAACAACTCCCTAGCTTCCCAAAAGTTTGATGACAGAAATAACATCTATACTTACATTACAATCAACATTTTATAACTCGTAGAGTACTACTGTCAGATATAACATTGTATCAATTTAGTTTAATTTTTTTCGATATTGTTATTATATATGAATTTTCATCCAGTATCAAGCGTTTCCCTCTATCCTTTCGGCTTTTTTTAATTGATTGATACCCTTCCCTCCTTTACAACAGCAACAAATTCTTTACATTCCCTTCATTACCCTCCACTATCTATTCAGAAAATAGAAAAAGAACCTGAACTCTCTTACTCGAAAGTCAGGTTCTTTTCCTTATCTGTTACAGAAACTTAGTGTCCATTTTGTAAGACATCTATTAAGTATATCTAATTATAACCTAAGCTTTTTCATTCAAGCGTCTGAATAATTCTGCCACTTGTTCTTTAAGCACTTGGTTTTGCTCTTCTAAAGCAGACACTTTATCTTGTAATGTATAAGACGCACTGATAGGTCCTTGACGGAATGTGTCTTTCACAGCTGTTTCGTCAGCACGAGAGCCGAATTTCCAGCTCACACCAGCGTTCGCCATCAATTCATCGCCACGGCTACCAATGGATGCGCCTGCATGGAATAATGTAGACTCATTTTTGTAATGAGCGATACCCAATGCTAAGGCACCTTCACCTTTGTATGTACCAACACCTGCCATGATTGTTGTAGGTTCCAATGGATCATATTGTAAGTGACGTAAGCCAGCCATTGCTGCCGCTTGTGCACCAAGACGGTTCACACGGTTATTAACGTTCATCACCATGTTAGATACGCCTTTCAACTGAGATACGTTAACCGCATCTGTATCAAGGACACCTGGTGCTACATTCGCCATCACTTGGCCACCTGCAGAGATGCCAGATTTCATCACAGGTTCCCCTGTTTTAGGGTCGATTACCGGTTTACCTGTAGCTGGATCCGTTACGATAGATGGAGCTCCAAAAGATACTACTTTGTTAGGATCTACTTTCACTTCACCTGTTTTAGGGTCTACTACTTTTGCCGTGTCAGGTGTTACCATCAAGCCATCTGGAGTAAATGCAGTAGATTGTGCCGGTTTCACAGGTTCAGGTTTTGCACCTGCTTTTGGTTTACCATTTTCTAAGTTATCAGCTTTATAGTATTTGCCGTCCACTAATACTAATGGGTTACCCTTTTCATCCTTAGGTGTTGGTGTGTTGAAAGTCAATCCTGTGCCAGTCAATTTAGATGTAGGACCATCTTGTACTTGTTTGCTATCGATTGGGTTAATCGGTGTCGCTTCTGTCGCCGGTTTACCGTTGTTCACCACTTTACCTGCTGCATCTTTTGTAGTGCCTGCTGGATATGGTTTATTATCGATAATCACAGTACCTTCAGGATATACTTTGCCTTCTTTGACTACTGCTTTTTCAGGATAGTATTGACCATCCACAACTTTCAATGGGTTGCCTGCTTTGTCAGTTTTACTTTCAAAGTTAGCACTGTTCAATTTATCAAGGTCTTTTGCTAATTGGATAGACAATTTACCTTCTTTATTGAACACACCAATATTACCTGTTGTGGTTGCTGTTTCCGCCACTGGTTTATTTGTAGCTTCACGATTACCACCAGTTAATGTCAATGTAGAGTTCAACGTTTTATCGATAGCTGTACCGTCATCCCCTACGAAACGAAGACCGTCATTCATAGTCGCTACATTGTAAGATGTACCCTTGCCATCAGTGTATTGGATACGATCCATAGTTGGCACTTCTGCTCCATCTTTTGGAGTATTGGCTAAATCAGTTGGAGCTTTTCCAGTAGAAATGTTAACTGTAGAAGCATCTTTACCATCTGTATCAGTACCTGCATTATTCAATGTCAATGTACCCTTGCCATCTTTCGCTGTCGCAGATACGCCATCGTTACCTTTAGCGTCTTTCACAGCCATAGCGCCATCTTTACCAGGTACACCATCTTTTGCTGGACCACCAGCTGTTACGCTATCGATCTTAAGGTCACGGTTGACATCTACTTTTACATACGTGGTTGTTACTTTTGTACCATCTTTGTCCTTTGCCTCATCCACTGCCATAGATACTGTTGTGTTATCCCCATTTACATATTTTACTTTGTCGCTAGGGTTAACTTTTTCATATGTCTTTTCCTCTGTGCTAAATTCTTTCGTAGTAGAACCAATACCAATGTTCCAACCAGATTTTTGGATAGCTGTCGCTACAGAGTTACCAGTTACATACGCATTACCATCATTCGTTACAGTATCTGTAGGAGCTACTGTGATTTCAGTCTTCGTAGCTTTACCAGTTTTAGGGTCTTTTTGGTAAATTTTGCCATCTTCACCACGAACACCATGTGTTTCAGTACCATCTGCATTCGTAACGATTACATCATTTGTTACACGACCTTCTTTTAAAGCTACTGTAATTTCACGAGTACCATCTTTTAATGTTTTACCTGTTACTTGTACGCCGTTGCTACCTTTAAACTCAACTTTATTAGCATTACGCATTTGTTCAACATAGCCATTGTCATGGGCTGCTACTACAAAGCCTAAGTTTTGTAAATCACCTACTGTAGCTGCATTGTTAGGATTAGAGTTTTCAAAGTTGACAAGACCAGTTTTTTCGGCATTTTCTGGTTTCACCACTGGAGTTTGTTCATCAACATTAGGCTTAGGTTCACCATTTTCTAGATCACTAGCTTTGTACCAGTTACCATCGTTCCCTTTTTCAAGAACATCGCCGTCTGCATTTTTAGTAGCCAATGGATTAGCTACTGGAGTTGCATCTGCTTTTGGCTTACCATTAGCTTCCACTTGATCTGCTGGGTACCATTTGCCATCGTTAGCTAATTTCACTGCTGGTTTTGCATCTGTTGCTGCTGTACCATCAGCTGCTACTGGAGCAAATGTGTTTGCACCATTCGCTACATTACCCAATTGTGTTGGAGTATTTACATTGTTACCTGGGTTATCTGCTGTGTTATCCACATTTGGATTTGCCAGGTTTGTATTCACTGTAGTTGGTTTCGCATCAGCATTTGGTGTGACTGTTGGCGGCTTAGTTGGATCCACTGATGGTGTCACAGTTACCGCTTCACGTGGATACAATTTACCATCGTTTGCACGTACATATCCATTAGTTGGTTCACCTTTATCATTTCTTGCAATGTTTGGTGTACCATCTGGATTTGCAGGGTAGAACGTATCGCCCACTTTTACCACTGGTACTTGTTTACCTGTTGTTGGATCCGTGATTGTTGTAGCAATTGGCAAGCCTGTTACGTTGAAAGTCACATCGCTTGTTGTGCCATCTGCTTTTGTTGTTACCACAGCTGTTGTATTACCACCGTTCACGAAGTTTACAGTGTCGAATGGTTTCACGAAGTCTTTCGCTGTACCATTATTTTGTAAATTCCAACCAGCATTCAATACATCAGATACGGTAGCTGCATTGTTGCCCGCGAAGTTTGGATTTGCTTTTCCATCTTTTGTTTTTGGATTCAACAAGTCCGCTGCTTTTTCTGCTGTCAATGGAGCTTTATTGATGTTCGCTACATCGCCTACATTTGGCGCTTCTGTTCCATCAGGGTTTGTTACTTTTTTATCAGCATCATTCACTGCTGGAATGTTGTTTTTCACATTACCCAAGGATGCTGGACGAGTATTTCCTTTCTCATCTTTAGGACCATTCACAGATGTATTCACATCACCATTTGGAACGACTTTATCATTTTCGCCTTTTCCATCTGGAGTTGTATGGTATGTTACATTACCTTTGTCATCCTTAATTGGATATACTGTGTTACCTTCTTTATCCGTATAAACAACTGGAGTTACTGCATTATTAGTAGATACTTGGTCATCTACATTCACAGTGATCGTACGCACACCGTCTTTAGTTTCCCCAGATACGATAGCTGTACCTGTGCCTACGAATTTCACTTCGTTTGCATTTTTCACTGTTGCGGAATATGCCTTATCTAAATCACCTGTTGTTTTGTCAGCGGATACAATCCAGCCCATGTTACGTAAATCACCTACTGTCGCAGCTGTGTTGTCGCTTACTTTTGGTGCCGCACCATCTGCTGGTGTAGATAAGTCAATTAATCCTGTATTAGCAGGTGTTGTACCTTCTACTGGTTTACCATCTACTTGATCGCCATATTTGTTCAATCCAGATGTGACATTGTTCAATGCTGTTGGGCTTGTTGTGCCTGTTTTGTCTGCTGCTGGATTTGGATTTACCAAGGCAGTTTTCAA
>NZ_RQVA01000013.1:0-56675 GCF_003992255.1 Veillonella sp. CHU110
AAAGAGGCGCACAAAATCCACAGCCAGGAACAGGAAGTTGCAAATGACAAGGTACTAAGAGAGCCGTTTCCAGCCAATATGACTCAAGTAATATCTATGGAAGAATGCCATAGGCCTGGGACCTCCAGTGAACCACTTTCAAAGGAGCAAAGCACGCGCGTAAGCAGGACTCATGATTTGAAGGAGTGAAAAGACGAGCAAATCATAGAGAATCGCTTAGTTCCTAGCGTAAGATTTTGTAGCTCTATAGGAGCTAACGAAACCCACAGCTAGGAACAAAAAGGACAAGGGATATAAGTCCTTAACGTAAGATTTTCTACGACCGAAGGGAGTAAAGAAAATCCACAGGGCAGAACAGGAAGTTGCAAATGACAAGGTACTAAGAGAGCCGTTTCCAGCCAATATGTCTCAAGTAATATCTATGGAAGAATGCAATAGGCCTGGGATCCCCAGTGAATCACTTTCAAAGGAGCAAAGCACGCGCATAAGCAGGACTCATGATTTGAAGGAGTGAAACGACGCGCAAATCATAGAGCATCGCTTAGTTCCTAGCGTAAGATTTTGAAGCCCTAAAGGGGCGCACAAAATCCACAGCCAGGAACAAATAGGAAGTTGCAAATGATAAGGTTATATCTGCAAGCCGCTTACACACAATATAAGACTTAAAGTGATACATAAAATACCTATCCAACTCTCGAAACTACTTTCCATCGAATATACTTTACACTATAAACATGATACAATAAACACATAATGTTAACATCTTCTAGTATTAACGCTAAAGTCTACTAAGGAGCATATATGTTTGGAATCTATTTACTTCACGCTGCTTATGCGGTGTTAATGATTTCTTTCACATTTCGAATTATGATTATACCACATGCCATTGTAGTTGGGCTGATGGCCCTCTACTTTATTTTTGTAAAAGGCTTAATTATTGCGCCTATTCTTATGTTTTTATACGTGGTGATAGCTTTACTTATGGCCTTTAGTATGGACGAAGTATGGGAAGATGGCACAGGGAATGAGTGTATTTTTGGTTGGGTGATTCTAACTGGAAATTTGTGTTATGTCATCTACAAATGGCTACTATAATTGTAAATGCAAGACTTTAGTGCAACTTAACAAGGTAATATCATGACTAGACATAAACTTAATAATATCTTCAAAAGACCTAAAATAGAATTTTTTAATACCTTTGACCGAGGGGAATTTCTTCTTTTAATTCTTAAAGGTATTCTTATCGGAATTATAGCAGGCACTATAGGTTCTGCTTTTAGATATGTTATTCACTGGGGCAATGAGTATCGTCATGAATTTATGGCTATTGCAACGGTGGAGCAAATTGTGATTTGGACGATGATTATGATGCTTCTCGGGTGGGGTTGTCACCTATTGCTTAAGTGGGCTCCTTTATCCGGGGGATCTGGTATCCCTCAAATAGAAGGGGAGATGAAAGGGATTTTTAATATGAACCCTTTTCCCACATTAGTCTCTAAATTTTTTGGTGGCGCTTTTACTGGTATTGTTGGATTTTCAGTGGGGCGAGAGGGGCCTTCCGTACAATTAGGTGGAGCCACGGGAAAACTATTGTCTAAATGGTTTGGTAGCTCTCTTAGAGAAGCGCGTATTTTAACCTCTGCAGGCGCTGCAGCAGGATTAACCGCGGCTTTTAGTGCACCTGTGTCGGGCGCTATTTTTGTTTTTGAAGAGGTTCATAAAAGCTTTTATCCTAAATTAATTATTCCCACATTTTCGGCAACTATTGCTTCAAACTTAATTACTTCATTAGTATTTGGACTTACGCCTTCTCTTGGCTTTACCGTTATGGAAAGTATACCAATTGAATATTTCTCAACATTACTAATGTTAGGTGTATGTGTTGGATTCTTTGGCATTATATTTAATCGTATGATTGTAGGTGTTAAATCTTTGTACGATAGAATGAAGATCTCTCGAGGATGGAAAATATCTTTGACCTTTTTAGGAGTAACATTACTGGGATTGGATTCACAACTATTACTCGGTGGAGGTAATGATGTTGTGACGATGATGGTAGAACATCAACAAACATTACAGGTATTGCTATATATTGTAATAGGTAAGATTATATTAACATCGATTTGCTATGGTAATGGTGCACAGGGAGGTATATTCTTGCCGATGGTTGTTATTGGATCGGCAGTGGGTGCATTGATACATGGCATTCTTGTGGAAGTACATATGCTCCCCAATGCGTTTGGTAGCAGTTTCATCATTTGCGGTATGGCAGGTATGCTAGCAGCATCTATGCGCACCCCTTTATTATCTATACTATTAGTTCTAGAAATGACAGATAGCTTTCATAGTATATACCAAGTAGGAACGGTAGCTATCATTGCCTACTTGACGGCAGAATTTATGAAAGAGTTGCCAATTTATGATAATCTGTTATATCGTATGAGCCAAGGAATTGTAGGCGTAGAGGAGGAGCAAACATTTTTTCAAACTCGTCTAGCTGTGGTGTGCCCTTATGCAGGAAAAATGTTGAAAGATATTGAAATGCCGAGAGGGTCTATGATTGTCAGCATTGATCGAGGTGGACAAGCTATGGTACCAGTAGCGACAACAGTGCTAGAATGTGGGGATGAATTATATGTTTCTTGCACAAAAGGCAAGTTAAAAGAGGTGAAAGAATTTTTCAGTCAGTAACTTTTGCTATAGTGTAACAGCAGAAGATATGCTACCATACAGATAAGTAAGATACAGAGTGTTGATTACATGTATAATATAGAATCGTGTACAGAAGGGAATATAGATATGGCAATGATGGAATTTACTGATCGACCACTGACGGTGGCGGTCATTACAGTATCTGATACAAGAACGATAGAAACAGATAAAGGTGGTGCTAGTGTTGAAGAGTTAGCGCGTGAAGCTGGATTTGTGGTGGTATCTCGTCAAATTGTAACAGATACTATCGATGAAATTCAGGAAGCCATTCAAAAAGCTTTTACCGGTTCCTATGGAGAAACAGTTCAAGTGTTAGATGATTCTCACAATAAGGATGTACGTGCTTGGATATATGATACGCACGTAGGAGATGCGGATATTATTATTAGTACTGGTGGTACAGGTATTGCTAAACGTGATGTATCTATTGAGGCAGTACAGCCAATGCTGGATAAGGAAATTCCAGGATTTGGTGAACTATTCCGTTTTTTGAGTTATCGTGATGATATTGGAACAAAAGCATTGGCATCTCGTGCCATTGCAGGGGTAAAAGATCATACGATTTTATTTGCAATTCCAGGGTCAGTAGGTGCCGTTACACTGGCTATGAAAGAATTAATTTTGCCAGAAGTTAAGCATTTAAAACGGGAGTTAATTAAATAGTAGCCGAAATATAGCTATCTTTGCGATTAGTATCTATGTATAGTAATGCAACGATAGCTATTTTTAGATTATGGCTAGGGTAGGCTAAGTAATGTATGTATGGTAGTATTACAGATTGGTTTCAGTAATTTTGAGGAATCGATGAGTGGTAATACTAATAATGCTGTGAGTCTGATAGTCGCAGAGGTATTACATAATTACAAAAATGCATATAGTCTTTTGTAATTTTTGTGTAAAAGTATTTCGTAACGTGCTATAATAGAAACTGTATACACAACGTAGTTTGTTATTGGAGGATGTAATGGCTTTCAATTTAAAAGGAAAAGAAGAAAAATTTTTCAGTATGCTCAATGACCATGCTGAACTGTGCCATGAAGCGGCACAATTGATGCAGGAAGTATTTGAGGGAGAAGTGGAAAAACAAGAAGCACTTCATCAAATTGAACAAAAAGAGCAAGAAGCTGATGAATTAGTAGCGGCAACGATGGATCGTTTGCGTAAAACATTTATCACCCCTATGGACCGTGAAGATATTCAACTCCTTATTGACCAACTGGACAATACCATTGATAATATTAAAGAAATTATGGATAAAATGGTGATGTACCAAGTACAAAGCGAACCTACAGCAGGGGCTATCCGCATGGCGGAAATTGTTGCTAAATGCTGTAAACACGTGAAAAAATCTATTTCCTATATGGGTAGTTTAAAGAAAAACTATTTAAAAGTAGAAGGTCGTGCCTTAGAAGTATTGCGTCTAGAAGCAGAAGCTGATGATATTTATCATGTGGAAATGGCAAAACTCTTTACAGAGTGTAGCGATCCTATTGAAATTATTAAATGGAAGGAAATTCTTAGCTCCATGGAAGATGTAATCGATGGCTCTGAGACTTTGGTGGGGACATTCCGCCGGGTAGTATTGAAGTATGCTTGATGGTTGGGTAATATGGGCAGTCGTTTTACTAGCGATTGCCTTCGACTATATTAATGGTTTCCATGATACAGCCAATGCGATTGCTACTTCTGTATCTACGAGAGCCATTGCCCCTAAAACAGCTGTTATGATGGCTGCGACACTCAATTTTTTAGGTGCTATGATTAGTACGGGCGTAGCGAAGACCATAGGTGGAGACATTGTAACTTCTCCAGATATGATTAATGGAGAAATTATAGTTGCTGCTTTAGTAGGAGCCATATTCTGGAACCTGTTAACTTGGTGGTATGGAATACCTAGTTCCTCGTCCCATGCATTGATTGGTGGTATTATTGGGGCTGTTATGATTTCTGTAGGTTCTGATGCGCTTCATGTAGGTGGGATTGGTAAAATCTTTGTTTCTCTTGTGGCATCGCCGATTTTAGCCCTTATATTAGGCTATATAGTGATGAAAGTACTATTATTCCTCTTCGGTAGATTTTCACCAATTGTGTTAAATGATCGATTCCGTAATATGCAGTTGGTATCAGCAGCGTTGATGTCTTTTTCCCATGGGTCTAATGATGCACAAAAAGCCATGGGTATTATTACGTTAACACTTGTTGCTAGTGGTCATTTACCAACTCTAGATGTACCATTATGGGTAAAGCTTGCCTGTGCTACAGCAATGGCATTAGGTACAGCAGCAGGTGGTTGGAAAATCATTGCTACAGTAGGTAGTAAAATTTTCAAATTAGAAAGTATTAATGGCTTTGCGGCAGATTTAAACTCGGCCCTCACAATTTTTACGGCTACTTTATTGCATTTGCCTGTATCCACTACACATGTTGTGAGTGGCTCCATTATGGGGGTAGGTACAGCAATGCGTGTAAAAGCTGTTAACTGGAGTACTGCGCGATCCATGGTATTTGCTTGGTTTATCACGATTCCATTATCAGCAGGTGTATCTGCCTTGGCGTATGTCATTATTGATACATTAGCCCATATATAAAAAGATGAAGAAATTATGAAGAAATTATGAAGAAATCTATTGCATGATTCTCAATAATTTCTTATAATAGAGAGAGATGCTCGATAGCTTATGCACTCGGGCATTTTTTTCTACCTATAAAGTATACTCAATGAGTGTATTTTACGCCCATACATAGTAACAGAATGTAATCATTTGTGATAAGGGAGGTCCCATTGAAGTTTAATCAGGCAACAGACTATGCATTTCGTATTATCTTATTCATGTCTACACAGCCGTTTGGAACTCGCAAAGTTGGTGCAGAGCTTGCACGAACTAGTAAAATTCCAGAACGATTTTTGTTAAAGATTATGAGATACTTAGTGAATGCAAATTTACTAAACTCCTATCGAGGAGTAGACGGTGGATTTTCACTGGCAAAAAAACCAAAAGATATTAGTTTGTATGATGTGGTAACAGCTGTAGAAGGGGAAACCTACCTACAACATTGTCTATATGACTCTGAAAATTGTTCCCGTGGATGTCACGGTCAGTGTGCTGTACAAGAAGCTGTGGCTAAGATTCAGGCTCAATTAATAGAGGAATTAAAAAAGGTTGATTTCGAAACGTTAGCAAATCGTGAGCGTTCGATTCATATATCATTGCACCATGTGGTTTAATTTAGTGTTCAAGTGAGGAGGAATTAGCATGATGGATGCAGTCTTGTTAGCTCGTTTTCAATTTGCGTTGACTACGATCTATCACTGGCTCTTCGTACCGTTTACACTAGGTATGACAGTATTAGTAGCAATACTTGAAATTACTTACGCGCGAACAAAAAACGAAGTGTACAAAAAAATGGCAAAGTTTTGGGGGAAATTATTCCTAATTAACTTTGCAATGGGTGTTGTAACAGGTATCGTTCAAGAGTTCCATTTTGGAATGAACTGGGCAGAATACTCTCGTTTCATGGGAGATATCTTTGGAGCTCCTTTGGCGTTAGAAGCCTTAACAGCATTCTTCTTAGAGTCTACTTTTATGGGGGCTTGGATTTTTGGCTGGGATAAACTATCCCCTAAAGCACATGCGTTTGTCGCTGTATTGGTGGCTATTGGTAGTAACTTATCGGCATTTTGGATTTTAGTAGCGAACTCATTCATGCAACATCCAGTAGGGTATGCGCTTCGTAATGGTCGTGCAGAAATGGATTCTTTTGCAGCAATTTTACAAAATGGATATTTACCAGGCCAATATTTACACATCTTTACAGATGGAATCTTAACAGCAGGTGTGATTATTGCTTCTGTTAGTGCATGGCATTTATTGAAAAATAATCATGTAGAGTTTTATTCTAAATCTATTAAGTTTGGTTTAGGTGCTGCTGTGATCGGTGGTTTATTAGTAGGTGGTGCAGGTCACTTCCAAGGCCAAACAGTGGCAAAATTACAACCAATGAAAGTAGCTGCTTTTGAAGCCTTATGGGAAACTCATGATCCAGCTCCATTTGCTATCGTGGCTGGTATTGACCAAGATGCGAAAGAGAATAGCTTTGAAATCGGTGTGCCAGGGGCATTGTCCTTCGTAGTTCACGACTCTTTCAAAGGTGAAGTAAAAGGTATTAATGACCTTCAAAAAGAAGCTGAATTGAAACATGGTGCTGGTGATTATGTGCCACATGTGACATCTATGTTCTGGTCTTTCCGTATCATGATTCTAGCAGGTATCATCATGTTAGTGACATCTATTGTGGGATACTACTTACATGTGAAAGGAAAATTACTTGACAATAAAGTAGCTCTAAAAGGTATTTATCACTTATTAGCTCTTCCATTTATTGCCAATTCTACAGGATGGTATGTGGCGGAAGCTGGTCGTCAACCATGGCTTGTATATGGCTTGCAAAAAACAGCTGATGGTGCATCCAAAGTGGTAACAGCTCCAGAAATCTGGACAACAATTATTGGTTTTACAGCTGTCTATGTTGTGATGGCGATTGCTGCCATTTATCTAGCAGTGAAACATATTCAAGCGGGCCCTAATGGTAACCCAGCACATGATGTGGTTGAACAAGAGGAGGCTGCATTATGGAAATAATTACAAATAACTTAGAATTAATTTGGTTCATCCTAGTAGGTGTACTATTTACAGGCTTCTTTATTCTAGAAGGCCTTGATTACGGTGTAGGCATGTGGCTTCCATTCTTGGGTAAAACAGACCGTGAACGCCGTCAATTAATCAATACGATTGGACCTGTATGGGACGGTAACCAAGTATGGATGTTGACTGCAGGTGGTGCGATGTTCGCATCGTTCCCACAAGTGTATGCTACGTTATTTAGTGGTTTCTACTTAGCATTGTTCTTAATGTTAGCAGCTTTGATTGCTCGTGGTGTATCTTTTGACTTCCGCAGTAAAGACAAAAGTCCAGCATGGCGAGGAGCATTCGATAAATGTATTTTCTTTGGGTCTGCGATTCCAGCTCTACTATGGGGTGTGACAGTGGGCAATTTAATCCAAGGTACACCTATCGATAAACATATGAACTATGTAGGTGGGTTCTTAGATTTATTAAGCGTATACACAATTTTGTGTGGTATTGCTTTTGTGTGCGTATTCTTGTACCATGGTGCATTATATGCTTCCTTGAAAACAACAGGGGAAATCTCTGAACGAGCTCGTGCAGCAGCTTTAGTAGAAGGTGTAATTACAGCTATTGGTGCCTTGGTATTAGTAGGTGCTACTTATGTATATACTGATCTATTCAATAGCACATTAGCTACGGTGGCCTTTGCATTGGCTATTGTAAGTTTCTTAGTATCTTGGGGCTTTACACGTACTCGTCAAACTGGTAAAGGGTTTGTATTTAGTGCGTTAACAATTCTATTTGTTACCCTTGCATACTTTGCAGGATTGTTCCCTCGTATTATGGTATCCAGTATTGATCCAGCATACAGCTTAACAATCATGAATTCTGCATCATCCACGTATACATTAACATTGATGACAATTGTTGCTTGTATTTTTGTACCTATCGTATTAGTGTACCAAGGATGGGCATACTACTATTTCCGTCATCGTGTATCACAAGATGACTTACACTATTAATCATAGTGTGTTTGAAAGGGACGTGTATTCACGTCCCTTTTCTTACATGGTGTTAGAAGATATACTCTAGAGTTTCAGAAGGAGGCCCTATGTTTCATTCTTTTGCTTGGCAATTAGCCAAATTGCATCCCCGATCCTATGGGGCTGTATTACTACTTACCTTACTAGGAACAATAGCTACCTTAGGTCAGGCCTATGTATTCGCTCGTAGTATTGATGGATTCGTAGTACATGGTGAAAGTATATCTTTTGAGTATATGGTGCTTTTAGGTGTCATGATTGTACTTCGTATGGGTTGCTCTCATGGAGAACAATGGTTGCGAAATCGGATTGCCCATCAAGTTCATGAAGAGTTACGGAATCGTGTATTACATCATATGATATCACAAGGTGTTCGACAATCGGAGAGTGCAAGTTCTGTGACACATCTGATCACAGATGGATTAGATCATATCGATGCGTATATGAGTCAATATATTCCACAGGCTTTGTATGCTGTATTAATACCTCTAGTTATATCTATAGCTATCATTAACTCTGTGTCGTGGATAGGTTGGATTCTACTATTGACGTATCCTTTAATTCCGTTCTTTATGATTTTAATTGGTAAAGAAGCAGATAAGTTAAATAAACAACAGTGGGAGCGCATGCAGTTCTTAGGAGGGCACTTTCTTGATGTATTACAAGGGCTAACAACACTGAAAGTATTCGGACGAGCTAAAGAACAAGTACATGTCATAGGCCGTCTATCTGGAGAATTTCGTGATGCAACATTAAAAGTATTACGGGTCGCTTTTTTATCTGCTTTGGTATTAGAATTAATCGGTACTATTAGTACAGCGATGATCGCAGTCTATTTAGGGGTATCCTTAGTGTATGGGGAAGTAGAGTTTTTGCCAGCCTTTTTTATTTTGTTAATAGCACCCGATTTTTATGCACCATTGCGACAGTTGGGATCTGCTTTCCATACTGGATTATCTGGCAAAGTGAGCCTTACAGCAGTACAGGAGTATTTAGAATCAGGAGAGGAAGTAGCCCATACCGGCCATGAAAAACTAGTTGCACCCATTCAACAGGTTGATTTTCATACTGTATCTTATCAATATGAAGCGGATCATATGGGATTGGAATCTTTCACAGGAACATTACAACGGGGCCATTCGTATATGCTAGTTGGTGAAAGTGGAGCTGGTAAGACGACTATTGCCAATCTACTGATGCAATTGTTGACACCCACTGAGGGTAAGATTACCGTCAATGGTCAAGATTTACAATCCATACAGAGTGAATGGTATCATAGTCAAATAGCCTATCTCAGTCAAACTCCATATATTATGAGTGGTACCTTGCGAGATAACTTGCAGTTTGGTCTAGCGGTGACAGAAACAGAGCTGTGGCACGTATTGGACCAAGTACAATTAGCAGAGTTTGTGAAGACTTTGCCATTGGGATTAGACACTATGATAGGTGAGCAAGGGTATGGCTTATCTGGAGGACAGCGCCAGCGATTAGCTTTGGGGCGTACCTTGCTAAGAGATGCACAAATTTTAATTTTAGACGAAGTGACAGCTCATTTAGATGTGGAAACAGAACGCTTGATTATGCAAGTGTTGCACGAGTATGGGAAAGATAAAATCGTTCTGTATGTGGGGCATCGAGTACAAACGATGAAGTTTGTAGATACTCTCTTTGTCATGCGTCGTGGACAGTTAGTGGAATATGGCAGTTATAGTGATTTAGTGGCACAAAATGGATATTTTACATCCCTAGTGAATACTTATAGCAACCCTGTCATACAGAAACTAGAAGCAGCCACCGTAGATTCTGTAGTTGCAGATCAAGCATTGGAGATAGGGAATGACGCTATTGGTAAATCATCGTATACCTATAGTCAATATGAAGTAGAAGAACCTACTAATTCAGATAGATTAGAGCGGGCAGAATGTACTGACATAGTAAATGCTCAACAAGATAAAGAGATAGGTCCTGCGAGACAGCAGAATATCCGCAGAGGGTTATTGTCACTCTGGACATTGCTATCTCAGCATAGAGGGTTACTAGTGGGCAGTGTACTCTTTGCTATGGGCACGGTGCTCATGAATATAGGATTATTGACTACTTCCACATGGTTGATTACGAAAGCAGCAGAGCATCCTGTGTTAGTAGCGCTTAGTTTGGCAATTGTAGGGGTGCGATTCTTTGGGATTAGCCGTGCTGTCTGCCGCTATGGGGAGCGCTATGTATCGCATTCTATGGCATTTCAAGGATTATATGAATTGCGCGTTGCTTTCTTTAAACGGTTAGAGCCGTTGGTACCAAAGGTCTTTCAATCTATGAAAATGGGAGATTTGTTAGGCCGCATTATGGCGGATATAGAAACATTGCAATTCTTTTATTTGCGAACGTTAGTACCTAGCTTGTCATTTGTTGGTGTCACTATGTTAGGGTGTATCATAGGATATCAATTCCATCCTGTAGTATCCGTAGTGGTTCTGGTGTATAGTATTCTTGTAGGTGTCATTCTTCCTGTTACGCTTACCTATATGTTGCGACGAGTGCCACCTATGCGTTTGAAAACACGTGGACACATGAAAGAAGCGCTGATTGAATCCATTCATGGTGTAGTAGATATTATCATGAGCCATCAAGAACGGCGATTTATTCAGTCTATGAAAGCATCCTTCAGTGCATTTGATGAATGGCAAGGCCTGTGGAATCGGGGAATTCGTTGGAATCAGACGATTATTCTTGGTTTAGCTCAATTTGCTTTGTTGGTGGGCATTATCGTAGGCTTATGGGTGACAGAGACAATGGCCTATGCCCCGTTATGGATAGCTGTGGTTGCTATCGGCTTGCAATCTTACTTTGAAGTGTTACAACCGATGACAGAAGCTGCATTACACGGTTATGAAAGTGCATTGGCGATGGAACGCTTGGAACATATGGAAGAAGAGCCAGTACATAAAGATCTATTACGGTCGAATCATGCAGATACTATTAGTGACCAAGCAATACGCATGAAGAGCGAAGACGGTGAAAGAGGAACGATGCATAGTAAGCCTTTTATTAACGTACAATCTCTTTCCTTTGCTTACGATGTACTGCCTGTGTATGATGGCTTGGATCTATCTATCCAGCGAGGGGAGAAAGTAGCCATCGTAGGGCCCAGTGGCTCAGGTAAAAGTACATTGTTTTCCTTATTACAAGGCTGGTATGAGTATAGTGGGACTATTTGTATTGATGGTATAGATACAAAGACACTTTCAGAGGAACGATTGCAGTCCTACATGTCCTATGCTACACAAGATATCTATGTATTCCATGCTACTATTGGAGATAATATCCGATTGGCAAAACCAAGTGCTACGGATGAGGAACTATGGAAAGCATTGGAAGCGGTGCAACTAGCGGACTGGGTACGAACGTTGCCGAATGGATTACGCACTATGGTAGGACAAGGTGGTATGGGGCTTAGCGGAGGACAACGACAACGACTTGGCATGGCTCGTATATATTTGCGTGATGCAGACATTTTATTATTAGATGAACCACTAGAAGGCTTGGATCAAGTTACACGTCATCGAGTGCAGGGAGAATTGAGCCGCCTGTTTACTGGAAAAACAGTTTTATATATTACGCATCATATTGAACAACTCCATGAGATGGATCGGATTTTGTTTTTAGAACGAGGACGTATTGTAGAGAGTGGTACCTATGAAAGCTTATTAGCTATGCAAGGACGTTTCTATGATTATCATCGATTAAGTATGGAACGTATATAATACAGTGAATTTAGAAAAGCCTTACTGGCATATAGATGCTTAGAGTAGGGCTTTTCTTTTATTTACGGCCTGTCTATGGTATAATTTAAGAATCATAATGAAAGTTATAACTAACATAAAGATAACCTATTAGATAGGAGATATATATGGGACAATTAGTTACAAAGCTGTTAAAATTAGCGAATACTGTAACTACACAAACACATATAGAAATGCCACCTGTATTAGAAGAAGTGGATGAAGGGAATGCGTTGTATGATCATCGCATGTTATCGATAGAAGAAGAAGCGGTTAATCGCAAAATGCGATCTGTCGTGCGTAATCATTGGTTCTTTCATTCCATAATTTTTGAATTTGAACCGAATAATAAGGTGTTTATGAATGTCATCACTAAATTAGGGAATGTCATTAATGTGGAGTTTGATATTGATGATATTTGGTTTGATGACTATACCTCTACGATTCAGCTAAAGCTAGATGTGGCAAATGTGGATATGGGTGGATTATTCTTGAATATAATTACACATATCCTTGGTAATTGGAGTCTGCATGTATTAGGGATGTTTTTTAATCCTTTCAGCATCGGTGGAGATACTTCCTCTATGCGGTTTGAAAAGAAAGGGATTATTCGTTTTGATTTATCCCCAGATAGTCCGATTCGACAATTTATTCCATGGCCTCAGCGACGTAAGGAAAGTGTGGGGCCAGTGCTATTGACAGGGATTAAATCAGGACAATCTGTGTTGCAAGTAGAGTATTATGCATTTCATCAGAAGTTAGAGACCTACATAGCACCAGAGATGCCAGTGAAAACGAATTGGGTTCGATCCATCGATATGGCGGCGGCACTATTAATGCCAATTGGGGTGTGGGTTAGCTTTATCATTCTAAATCATTATTTGCCGCATGAGGAATTGAAAGACTTTTCATTTTCAACATATTTCTTTATTTCCCTGAGTATCTTGTTGTTCAGTTTCGTGGTTATGAATATTCCTCGATACATCTACATGTACTTTGAAACAAGAAAAAAATGGCAGTCTGTGTTTGTGAGTAATAATATTAAAATTCAGATGCGTCGATTACAACGTCGCATTGCGATGCAAAAACAGGCCTTAGAGAATGATAAGGATGTCATAAAACGGCAAGAACATATCGTAGAAATGTTAATGCAAATACGAGATAAACGATTCCTGGCACATCGTCTGAAAGTGGCGGATGAAGATCGAGATCGGAAACAAAAAGTGAAGTTTATTATTGCTTATGTATTGTGTACGTTTCTCGAATGGATGCTCCTTATACACTAAGTACTTATACTTGAAAGGGGGAGGAGGGATATGTGAGATATAAAAACAATTTGCGGCAGCATGTTTTTATATCTCACATATCCCTCCTTTTCAAATGTAGTAAGTGCTGAGGTAGGCGTCACATGGGAGTATGCTGTCGCAAATCGTTTTTTACAGACATATATCCCCTTTTTTGATTCAGCTATGCAATCAGTTCTTAGATATGCGTCGCAAGGAGAGCTATGCTGACGCAGATTATTTTTTACTTCCATATATCCTCCTCTTTTTATACAGTTAGTGCTGGGGTATGCGTCGATAGGTAGATGTCGTATGGAGGCGTGTTGAGTATACTACATACATATTGAGAGTAGAAAAGGACTGCATCTTGTGCTAGGCACGGGATGCAGTCCTTTGTTTATTGTTTCACGTCTGGGACGTTGGTTGGATTTGCTTTAAATGGTGTTTTTACTGGTGTTGCTTTGCTTGGTTCTGGAGCCTCTATATTAGGGTGTTCCCATTCGAGTTGCATGATACGGAACTGGTGTTGGTTGGCAAAGCGCTTGAGTTGCCAGCTGTCACGTTCTAGTTCTTTCAGGCGATCTCCGTGAGAGTTACTGATATTTTCTAGATTGCTTAAGCGATAGTGAAAGGTATCGCTATGTTCCATAGTATGCTCTGTCTCGAGTTGCTCTTTCAGAGTATCGATTTCTGCCTGCTGGGATGCTATCCAATAGGTAGTACCTAAGGCATAGAGAACGATCCAGAATAATGGCTTTCGTAGTAGTGTACCTACTTTCAACAACAGATTAATTATCTTCGTCATGATGTGTATCGCCAGGTACTAATGGAAGGCGAGCCATGACAAAGTCTAACCATAAACGAGAAGCGTGTGATAGGTAATGTCCTTTTTTCCAAATGACATGTAAGGTATGCATAATTTCAGGATCTACTAAAGGACGTACCACTACGCTAGAGCCTACTTTTGTATTTTCATCTTCTGTAGGACATAGACGGCTAGGTAATAAAGCAATTGCTAGATGGGCCGCTACAGTTTGTAACATCAAATCTCGTTGGCTAGTTTCAAAGACGATATGTGGTTGGAACCCTGCAGATTTACAGGATTTCACAATCTCGTCGTGCAGATTAAAGTCATCCTTATGTAGTACAAATGGTTGATCCGCTAATTGTTCCAAGGAAATAGACTCTTCGTTTGCTAGTGGATTGTCTTTTGGCAGAATTACACTAAGAGGATCACTTGTTAAATAGAAGGAGTCGAACTCTTTAGCATTTGGCTTTGTACAGATAATGCCAACGTCAATAAGACCTTCTTGAACAGAAATTTCTATTTTTTTAGAACCATGCTCATATAGCTCTAGCTCAATTTGTGGATAGGTTTGTTTAAACTCTCCTAATAATTGTGCAAAGATAGGAGCATCTGTTACAGGTGGTAAGCCAATTAGAACAGAACCTTGTTCTAGACGGAATTCATTTTCGAAATCAATTTTTAAATGTTCGAACATAAACACGACACGTTTGGCATGTGTTAAGAAGATGGTGCCACCGTCAGTCATTTCTACAGATTTTGCATTACGAATGAATAATACAACACCAAGCTCATCTTCTAGAGCTTTTATGGTACGGCTGATAGCAGATTGTGAAATGTGAAGATTTCTTGCGGCCTTGCTGAAACTTTTTTGATCCGCTACTTCTACGAAGTATTTTAAGTGATGAAAGTCCATAATGCACCTCTTAAATATGGTAATAACAAAAGCCCTCTTTTTAGTATGCTAATTAGGCATTAATATATGTGAAAATGTAAATTGATAATCGCATAATTAGCAATAGATATAGACTATATGGTATTGCGAAGTTCTTGTTCTCAATGTATAATGAAACCATAAGGCTATATCAATTTGTTGATGAAGTAGATAAACTACTTCACAAATTTGCAAAGAAGTACTATATAACTTATATATTATTACATTTTTGCAACATATGCAATCTTTTTAGAAATAAACGATTCATATTTCAAAAACATTTTGATACTAAAAAGGGGAAGGCTCATCCTGCGAGTGCACGGAGTAGAGCCTATATACATCCCCCTATTTTGTATGTAACTACAAGTGTTAATTTTTATTTGCTTTAAGGAGGCTATTTTAACATGCGTAAAATGAAAACTATGGACGGCAACCAAGCTGCAGCTCACGTAGCGTATGGTTTTTCTGAAGTGGCAGCGATTTATCCTATCACTCCATCTTCTCCAATGCCAGAACATGTGGATGAATGGGCAGGACAAGGCCGTAAAAACTTGTTCGGTCACACTGTACAGGTTGTTGAAATGCAATCCGAAGCCGGCGCTGCAGCAGCAGTTCACGGTTCTTTACAAGCGGGCGCATTGACAACTACGTTCACATCTTCTCAAGGTCTATTATTAATGTTACCTAACTTGTACAAAGTGTCTGGTGAGTTACTTCCAGGTGTATTCCATGTAGCAGCTCGTGCGATTGCAGCGCAAGCATTGTCTATCTTTGGTGACCATCAAGACGTTATGGCAGCTCGTGCTGCTGGTTGTGCTATGTTGGCAGAATCCTCTGTACAAGAAGTTATGGATCTTGCTCCAGTTGCGCATTTAACAGCGTTAAAAACTCGCGTTCCTTTCATCAACTTCTTCGACGGTTTCCGTACTTCTCACGAAATCCAAAAAATCGAAGTATTAGAATATGATGAATTAAAACCTTTAGTAGACCAAGACGCTTTAGAAGCATTCCGTCAACGTGCGTTGAACCCAGATGCTCCTGTAACTCGTGGTACTGCTGAAAACCCTGATATCTACTTCCAACATCGTGAAGCTTCTAACCCATTCTATTTACAAGTTCCAGATGTAGTAGAACATTATATGCATGAAATCAACAAAATCACTGGTCGTGATTACCAATTGTTCAATTACTATGGTGCAGCTGATGCAACAGATGTAATCGTAACAATGGGGTCCTCTGCACAAGTAGCTACTGAAACTGTAGATTACTTAAATGCACAAGGCCGTAAAGTTGGTTTCGTACAAGTACACTTATTCCGTCCATTCGCGACAGATCGTTTTGTAGCGGCTCTTCCTAAAACTGTAGAACGCGTAGCAGTATTAGACCGTACAAAAGAGCCAGGTGCATTAGCTGAACCTTTATTCTTAGACGTTCAAGCAGCACTTGTTCAACACAATATCAATGCTAAAGTATTCGGCGGTCGTTATGGTCTTTCTTCCAAAGACGTAATCCCAGCTGACCTTGTAGCAGTATTCGACAACATGTTAGCAGAAGCTGGCAAACGCTTCTTCACATTGGGTATCAATGACGATGTAACTAACTTGTCCTTGAGCCGTGCTGAAGGCGTGTCCGTAAAAACTGAAGGTTTAACTGGATGTAAATTCTGGGGCTTCGGTTCTGACGGAACTGTAGGTGCTAACAAATCTGCAATCAAAATCATTGGTGACCATACAGATATGTATGCGCAAGCATACTTCGACTATGACTCCAAAAAATCTGGTGGTGTGACAATGTCTCACTTACGTTTTGGTACAAACCCAATCAACAAACCATACTTGGTAACTGAACCAGAATTCATTGCTTGTCATCGTCAATCTTATGTTCATGAATATGACCTTCTCCGTGGTATTAAACATGGCGGTACATTCTTGTTGAACTGTACTTGGGGTCCAGAAGAATTAACAGAAAAATTACCTGCGAAACTTCGCCGTACGATTGCTGAAAAAGAATTGAACTTCTACATCATCAATGCAGCGAAAATTGCAGCTGAAATTGGTTTGGGTGGCCGTATCAACATGGTTACACAAGCTGCGTTCTTCAAATTAACTGAAGATACAATCATTCCTATCGACAAAGCAGTAGAGTACTTAAAAGACTCCATTGAAAAAACATATGGTAAAAAAGGTGCAGACGTTGTTGCCATGAACAACCAAGCAGTTGACCAAGGTGTTGGTGCTCTTGTAAAAGTTGAAGTTCCAGCAGCATGGAAAGATGCAAAAGATTCCGAAGATACTTTCGAAAAATCTTCTTGCACAACTTGCCCAAGCTATGTGGCTAACATTGCTAAACCTGTTAACGCACAAGCTGGTTATGATTTACCAGTATCTGCTTTCACAGGTTATGAAGATGGTACATTACCTTCTGGTACTGCTGCATTCGAAAAACGTGGTGCCGCATTATTCGTTCCTCACTGGATCAAAGAAAACTGTATCCAATGTAACCAATGTTCCTTCGTATGTCCACATGCGACTATTCGTCCTATCTTAGCGACAGCAGAAGAAGCAGCAGCAGGTCCAGAAAACTTTGAAACAATTCCAGAAATGATGACTAAAGGCGAATTGCAATTCCGTATTGCAGTATCTCCATTAGACTGCTTAGGTTGCGGTAACTGCGTAAACATCTGTCCAGCTCCTAAAGGAAAAGCAATCGAAATGCGCCCTATCGATGGCGAATTAGAATTTGCTCCAGCTTGGGATTATGGTGTAGCGTTGCCAACTAAATCTCACCCAATGAAACAAGAAACTGTAAAAGGTTCCCAATTCAAAACTCCATTGCTTGAGTTCTCCGGCGCTTGCGCAGGTTGTGGTGAAACTCCATATGCTAAATTGATTACTCAATTATTCGGTGACCGTATGATGATCGCCAATGCAACAGGTTGTTCCTCTATCTGGGGTGCATCTATGCCAGCATCTCCATACACTAAAAACCAACAAGGCCAAGGTCCTGCATGGGCTAACTCCTTATTCGAGGATAACGCTGAGTTCGGTTATGGTATGTTCATCGGTACTGAAAAAATCCGTACACAATTAGCTGAAACTGTAGCTTCCATCGCTGAAACTGCTGATGAAGCAACAAAACAAGTTCTTGACTTATGGTTAGAAAAACGTCTTCAAGGCGAAGGTACTCGTGACCGCGCTAAAGCTGTGATCGATGTTCTTTCCAAAGTAGAACAAACAGAAGCTGTAAAAGAAGTATTGGCTAAAAAACAATACCTTGTAAAACGTTCCCAATGGATCTTCGGTGGTGACGGTTGGGCATACGATATCGGTTTCGGTGGTCTTGACCATGTATTGGCTTCCGGCGAAGACGTTAACGTATTCGTATTCGATACAGAAGTGTACTCCAACACTGGCGGTCAAGCATCTAAATCTACTCGCGTAGGTGCGGTTGCTCAATTCGCGGCTCAAGGTAAACGTACAAACAAAAAAGACCTTGGCATGATCGCTATGACATATGGCAACATCTATGTGGCTCAAGTTGGTATGGGTGCTGACATGAATCAATTGATGAAAGCATTAGCAGAAGCTGAAGCATATCCAGGTCCATCCCTAATCATCGCTTACGCTCCATGTATCAACCATGGTATCAAAGGTGGTATGGGTAATGCACAAGCTGAAACTAAACAAGCTGTTGCATCCGGTTACTGGGATCTATACCGTTACAACCCAGCTTTAAAAGCGCAAGGCAAAAACCCATTCAGCCTTGACTCCAAAGCTCCTGATTACGAATTATTTGACTCCTTCTTAGGAAAAGAAGTTCGTTATACATCTTTGGGTAAAGCGGTTCCTGCAATGAGCAAAGAATTGTTAGAACTCAACAAACAATTAGCTAAAGAACGTCGTCAATCCTATGTTCGTTTACAAAAAGGTTTTGAAGAAGAATTGCAAGGCTAATTCATAGAGAATGTAATATCAAAAAGGCTCTCCTTCGGGAGAGCCTTTTACTATGATGTAGTTGACGTAGCTATACTATTCTTTGTATGATAGTAGTAGTTATTAAAGTAAGAGTGTAAAAGGGGGAGTTGTAATGAACAAAAGTAAACTAACAAAAGTCTTAATTGGGATTGCAGTTATTGTAATAGCTGTGATTGGATGGTATTTTTTGTACTTTACAAAGACGCCAGCGTATTCCTTGAATTTAGCAAAAGAAGCGTATACAAGTCATAATCTACAACAGTTTAAAAAGCATGTTGATGTAGATAGTATTATTGGTTCAGCGTTAGATGATGCCTTTGAGGTACAAATGGAGAAAGAAAAAAATAATCCATTTGCAGCATTAGGAAAAGGATTATTTGAGTCATTTAAGCCGGCCATTGTAAAACAACTTTCAGCTGAGGTATATAAGATAGTAGCCACAGAGGAAACTGATGCAGGAGATAAGAAAAGTGATGGCACGTCGGAAGCATTACAAGAAGCAAGTGGTGTGAAAGGCTTAGAGTTCAAAACGATTGGCAGTTCTGATATTGATGGTGATGTAGCTATTGTTCCATTGGTATTTACAGATCCTAAACAAGATGGGAAAGAAGTTATCATCAAGCTAGAAATGCAACGCTTAGAAGATAAAACGTGGAAAGTGACGAGAATTGCTAATTTGAAAGAAGTAGCTAATTTTGAAAAGTTATTAAACTAGTGAAAGTTAGTTACATCTATTATAAAAATTAATAATTATAATAAAATATTAATATTATTCAAAGTAACACCTTTACAAGAATCGTATAAAAAAGTAAAGGTATTGTCGGATAAATGGCCTTCTTATGAAGTGTTCATGTCTGTAAAACCTGACTTTGCTACAGGCTGGGAAGATTCTTTCAGTAAAGAAGGGATTCCGGCAGATAAAATGATCGCTCAAAATGTAAATATCTGGATTCCAGAATCTGCACTTTCTACACAAGCTGATCTAGAAACAAATTTCCAAGATATGATTAAATTAGGTGAAATCTTTGGCGTAAAAGACAAAGCAGAAGCGTGGGTGGTAAGTCAACGAGCAACTCTTAAAAAGTACAATCCAAACTGAAAGACCTACCGCATAAACGTGTATTTGTTTACGACTCTCAAGATGGACAACCATTTACAGTATTTGAAGGATGTACAACTAATGTATTGCGCTTAATTGGAGCAGATAATGTAATGAGTGGTTTAGGCGTTGATAAAACGTGGGCAAAAGGATCTTGGGAAACTGTAGTTCAACAAAATCCTGATTACATCATCATTCCTGATTATGGTAACTCTATCCGTAACGATGATGATTTCCAAGCAAAAGTAGCTAAAATTAAAGCTGACCCTCAATTGCAAACTATTAAAGCAGTACAAGAAAATCACTTTATTCGTGTAAAATTGTCTGAGATTACACCAGGCGTTCGTACAGTAGATGCGTTGAAACGTTTAGCTGAAGAAATTCATGGTATTAAGGTAGATTAATTGAGTGAACACAATTGTACATGAACACTATATTACAGTGAAAAAGGACCCGCAAGGGTCCTTTTGTATTAGTGATCTATTAGCTTATCTTTAAGCGTTAAAGGTAGACAGTGTAAGAAGCGGTTTGCTATTTTTGGGAATAAATTAGTAGATAGAGATAGAGTATATTGATAGAAAAGATTTGCGTTGACTAAAAGGTATAGCTTGTGTAGTAAAAAAGTATTGATGGTATCTTGATTTTTATATATGATTAATACAAATCATGATAATAAAGAGATTGAAGTTATCATGAACACATTTAAAGTAAGGCACAATAACATCCTAATAGACAAGGATACAAATGAAGACAAGAAAGGGGGAGACAGTATGTCGATTCATTCTTGAAGGAAGTTTGTAGGAGTATATTCATGTAGAGGGAAGATTCCATTAAGTGTGGAGAGGTACTAGTATGATACATCCAGTATATGCCTTAGACAGGTCAGAAATGTACAGAATCTTTTTTGCGGCGTCTTTAGTATTTGTAAAAGAACAACTGTTACCCATCATGGTTCCAGAGCGAGTCGAAGATACTTTGGAGTACTTGTGTATATTGAGCGCATCGATGCACACCGCCATATATGAGAAGCACGTAGAAAAGGAAAGTATTAGCCTAGCTTACATACAAGAATATGTCAGATTGATTGATACGGTTTTTTTGCATCATAGTATCATTACGTATGGTAAGATATTACAAATTAGTAAACTGTATAGTAAAGCTATAGAGTTAGTAAAGATTGTATCAGAGTCGCCTAACTGTGAACAGTTACTTATAAAGTTACATAGCTCGTATTATCATTGGTCAGTAAATCATAAAATGTTTTTTGCTAAAGTAGGTGTAATTCATTAAAGTAAACGATAGATAGGAAAGGGGCTGTAACAAGCTAGCCCACAAATAAAATAGAGGAAAGTAGATCAAAAAGCATCAACTTTTCTCTATTTTTTATATTTTTAAAGAGCAAAAGGACCCCGAAGAGCACATAAAAATGGAAAACTACCAAGATATTTTGTGATAGTACTGTCTCAAGAACCATGGTAGTTTTGCATGTAAAAAGAGCTGTAACGAAAATGTAAAAATATATACTATATTACCGTCTTTTTTGTACATTTATTCTACTTTATGTATTGCTTTGTGCCATCTTGTAAGGCCTTTAAGTATGCTTGTACTGGATTAAGGCTATTTTTACTACATTGTAAAAAATGAGCTAATATACATTCTAAAGTATTTTCTGAATATGACTGTAATTCTCCGGTCATATAGGTTTCCACAGATGTATGGGTCAGAGAGTTATCTTTTGCTTGGATAGGTCGATGGTGTGTGTCATAACCAGGCATTTCTACTTGGATATCTAATTCCCATTTCATATACAGGGCCATGATGGCAGTGACTAAAGACAATTTTGTGTTAGAAATAGATGGTAATTTATCTTTAATGGCCAAGAATTCATCAGGGTGAGTGAAAGCCATCATGTAGCCGTATTTGAAAGTTACCAAGTTGTGCCCTTTCATGCGTGCTACTTCTAAATCGTGCAAATATGATTGCAACACTGGTGTGGAGTACATAGACCAATAGGCATGGCGCGATACGATGAAGTTAGACATTTGATTCTGACAAGGAGATCGATGCCCCACATTTTGTGTGCTAGTGAAAAGAGGCCATTCTTGTTGAATGATAGAAATGATTAAATCGTCTTTCATGGTAAAACTCCTATTCTACCCAAGAATCTTCTCCACGGAGAAGTGGGTCTTGAATGCGTTGAACGACTTCTTTAGCTTGATAGGTTAAGAAATCAATGGGACTTGTACTTAGACCATTGCGTTGTAGTTCTTGGATAATGGCATTGCATAAGCGATCGATGTGGGGTTTTGTATCTCTAATCGGTGCGTCTAGTAATTCGGGAATTCCATGTTTCACAGTATTTCCTAAGATAGGAAGGCTGCAGCTGTGGCGATAGAGCCATTTGTAGAATGGAGCATAGGATTTGTTCAATAGATGCACGAGTAGCATGTAATGATGGACAAATTGATGCAACGCTAAGCTGGCGGCGATGGTGTCACCACGCTGTAACATCCGAGGTAAGTTATACTGACCAGACTGTGCTAGTTGGTTTAATTCATAGGCGATTTTACGGAGCCGAATGTCCTCTGGATAGTAGGCCAATAAGCGCTGACGAATATGTGTGAAAGAACCGAAATTGTCTAGAAATACTTCCCCATTGGTAGCGGTACAAAGTAAATCTTGAGGGATACGGCGAAATTCTTTTTCACATTGTGGTCCTTCAGGGTACAGTGTATATCGCTTGTAAAAATTGGAAATACTTTCAATTTGCACTGTGCCATAGGCATAGTTCTTGAAATAGGTCTGAAGACGATCTTTGTGAGCTGTATAGGTGTCAGCTGGTAAGAATAGCTGACATCGTTTTGTAAAGTCATGGTCTTCAGAGATGGCATCATCAAAGCCTAAGCATTCTGATCCAGTGCCCACAAGAGCCAAGCATATATGGGGTACTAGGTCAGGTAGATTAAGTTCTATATCCTGCGCTACTTGATGAGCTAGTTCTCTGCCTAGTTCTAGTCCTGTTTGGCGATGACAGGGTGTCTCTTGTTGCAGTGTTTTGATGAGGTCTTTTACATAGTCAAGATTGTGCAACACCGATTGATAGGCTTGACTTTCCACGCCGTAATTATGTTTCACAATGGGAAGGGCTTCTCGATATAAATTTAGTGCCACATCGTAATGATGCTGTTCCATTTCGTAATCGGCCCGATTATTTAGGACCGCAGCATACATAGGATGTTCCGTACCGACTTCCCGGCGCAAGATATAAGCGGCTTTATCTAAATAGATTTGTGGTGATAAAGAACGGCCTTCTTTCGTATGCTTGCTGATTTCATAGAGATTATTGTAACTAATCGCAAGGGGTACTTGGTACTCCGTAGGTTCTAATAATTGGACAGCCTCTAGCTGTAGCGCATAGGCGGTCTCATAATCGTTGGTATCTCGATAGAGTAGAGATAAATTATTGAGCAAGCCAATATAAGCATAGGATGTATCCCCAACAGATTGGAAGATCTCTTTGGCTTTTAACAGATGTGTTTCTGCCTCGAAATAGGACTTCTTTTCACGGTAGGTATTTCCTAAATTGATTAAAATCGTAGCATATGTTTGCGGCGTATAGGTATCGCTCTGTTCATAGATGCGTAAGGATTCATCAATGGCAGTAATAGCATCGTCATATCTACCTACATTGCGCAGGGACCCACTATATTCATTTAAGATTTCAATCAATTTTTTATGATTGTTTTGAACACGGCAGAGATGAATGGCCTTTTCTAGATAGTCGATCATGCCTTGCTCATTGCCTTGGCGCCATAATGTATGCGCTTGTTTCAGTAGAGATTGAATTGATTCCATAGAACCTCCTATAACAAGGTGAGTAATTCTGATGAAGGATCTGAAATATGGGCGTAACTGACAATTTCTTTTGGATACAATTGTGAAAGTTCCTCTTCAATGGCTTTTAAATCACTATAGGAAGCAGAGATGGTAAGAATACTTTTACCACATAAACCGATTCCAATTTGAAGACTCAGTAATTGCACCTGATGATGCCAAGCTATGTGATTAGCTAGATGAAAGACAGCTACTGATGTGTTACATTCATAGATGCCTAGGTGAGAGATACTAGGCATTTTTTGTTTGTGCTGAAATGTGGAGAGCACATCGGGGTGGAGTCCCGTAATAGTTTTATACTGAATCTGTTTTTCAGATCCTAAGATGAGTTCGATTTGTTGTATCACATCGGTATCTGCAATTAGTACAAAGAAAGCTTTGCCAGGACATATACGGTAATGTTTGACAAAAGAGATGGGATAGTCTTTTAATAACCGATCTAAAAGAGCAAATCCAGCTGCGATACGATTGGTTTCCCAAAGACATATAGCCGTGTGCGATGTCATGGTAATCACCTCCTGCATATAATTACTTTCAGTATAAAGAGAAATATAGGGGACCGCAATAGAGGAAAGTGAAGAGGTGTTTATAGTACCGTGGTTAAGTTTGAATATTACCAAGTCATGATGAAAACATATAGTAAATATGATAATTTTGAAAGGGTAGATGATAACAGCATGAATTTTACATAAAGCGGCAAAAAACTAGAGGTTTGTATTTTACAAAAATTTGGATTGTAAGTTCTTATCAGTTAGATTCTGAAATGTGGTACTATTTTCTTAACAAGCATGCACAGTATTCCATTTACGCATAACTTGGACAGATGCATGAGATATTTTTATACGTTGTAAGGAGGTTAACACATGCTAGAACGAGGATTTAGTAAACCAACAGAACGAATTGAAAAGTTAAGAAAGGTAATTATTGATGCTGTACCACAGGTCGAATCAGAACGTGCAGTTTTAATTACAGAATCTTACAAGGAAACCGAAGGTCAACCTACGATTATCCGTCGTGCCAAAGCTGTTGAAAAAATCTTTAACGAGTTGCCAGTTACAATCCGTGATAATGAACTTGTAGTTGGTTCTATCACAATCAACCCACGCTCCACAGAAATTTGCCCAGAGTTCTCCTACGATTGGGTAGAAAAAGAATTCCATACTATGCATAAACGTATGGCCGATCCATTCGAAATTTCTGAAAAAGTACAACATGAATTGCATGAAGCTTTCAAATATTGGGAAGGTAAAACAACTCACTCCTTAGCAGATTCCTATATGGAACCAGATACAAAAGATTGTATCGCTAATGGTGTATTCACAGTAGGTAACTACTTCTTCGGTGGTGTAGGCCACGTAAACGTAGACTACGGTAAAATTTTAGAAAAAGGTTTCCGCGGTGTATTAGAAGAAACTATTACAGCATTACATGCACTAGACGAAGATGATCCTAGCAGTATTAAGAAAAAACAATTCTACAATGCAGTTATTATCTCCTACAATGCAGCTATTCGATTCGCACATCGCTATGCTGAAAAAGCTCGTGAATTAGCAAGTCAAACATCTTGCCCAACTCGTAAAGCAGAATTACAACAAATTGCCGCTAACTGTGATCGTGTACCTGAATTCGGCGCTCGTAACTTCTGGGAAGCATGTCAATCTTTCTGGTTCTTACAAATCATGGTTCAAATTGAGTCCAATGGTCACTCCATCTCCCCAGGCCGTTTCGACCAATACATGTATCCATACTTAAAAGATGATCCAATTGATCGCGTAAAAGCTCAAGAATTAGTAGACTGCATCTGGGTTAAATTGAACGACATCAACAAAACTCGTGATGAAATCTCTGCACAAGCATTCGCTGGTTATGCAGTATTCCAAAACCTTTGCGTAGGTGGTCAAGATTCTGAAGGTAAAGATGCAACAAACGAAGTATCTTACATGTGTATGGAAGCAGTAGCGCATGTTCGCTTACCAGCTCCATCCTTCTCTGTACGTGTACATCAAAATGCTCCAATGGAATTCTTATATCGCGCTTGCGAAGTATCCCGTTTAGGCTATGGTGTTCCAGCATTCTACAATGACGAAGTAATCATCTTGGCTCTTGTATCTCGTGGCGTAGCATTAAAAGATGCTCGTGACTACTGTATCATCGGTTGTGTTGAACCACAAGCGGGCCATCGTACTGAAGGTTGGCATGATGCGGCGTTCTTCAATATCGCAAAAGTTCTTGAAATTACTCTTAACAACGGACGTTGTAAAGGCAAACAATTGGGACCTAAAACTGGCGAGTTAGAAGAATTAGATACTATGGATAAATTGTTGGCAGCATACCAACAACAAATGGAATACTTCGTTCGTCACTTAGCAAAAGCTGACAATGCTGTTGACTACGCTCACATGGAACGCGCTCCATTGCCATTCATGTCTGCCATGGTTGATGATTGTATTAAACGCGGTAAATCTTGCCAAGAAGGCGGCGCGATCTACAACTTCACAGGCCCTCAAGCATTCGGTGTTGCTGACGCAGGTGACTCCTTATATGCAATCCAAAAAAATATTTTCGAAGACAAACGCTTTACATTAGCTGAATTGCGTGAAGCATTAGAAGCTAACTTCGGTTATAGTGATGGCGCAGCTCCAATTTGCACTCCATCTATTCCAGAATCTACATTAGATGAAGCTCAAATCTATGAAGCAGTTAAGAAAATTTTATCCTCCACAGGATCTATCGACATTGCTACATTGGAATCTCATTTGAAACAAGGTACTGGCACAGGCACAAGCTGTGGATGTAAATCACAAGCTGATCCAAGCAAATATGCAACTATCCGCAATATCTTGAAAAACACTGATTCCTTCGGTAACGATATTGAAGAAGTAGACCAATTCGCATATCGTTGCGGTAAAATCTACTGTAATGAAGTGGATAAATACATGAACCCTCGTGGCGGTCAATTCCAAGCTGGTATCTATCCAGTATCCGCTAACGTATTGTTCGGTAAAGACGTAGCTGCATTACCAGATGGACGTTTAGCAACTGAACCATTGGCTGACGGTGTATCCCCTCGCCAAGGTAACGACGTAAACGGTCCTACAGCGGCTTCCAACTCCGTAGCAAAATTAGACCATGCGCAAGCATCTAATGGTACATTGTACAACCAAAAATTCACACCAGCTGCGGTAGGTGGCGAACAAGGTTTGAAAAACTTCGTATCTATCATTAAGAGCTTCTTCGATAAAAAAGGTAGCCATGTTCAATTCAACGTTGTAGATAAACAAACATTGTTAGATGCACAAGAACATCCAGAAGATAACCAAGACTTGATCGTTCGTGTAGCAGGTTACAGTGCTCACTTCGTAACATTGGCTAAAGAAGTACAAGACGATATCATTAATCGTACAGAACATGAAATGTAGGTACATAATATAAAGGATAAGTTCGTATGGAATCAGTAGATTATAGTGTACAAGGCACTGTATTTGATATTCAACGCTTTTCCATTCACGATGGACCAGGAATCCGGACAATCGTATTTTTGAAAGGCTGTCCATTACGATGTAAATGGTGTTCTAATCCAGAATCACAGCAGTATTATCCTGAAGTAGTGTATCGAAAACAACTCTGTATTGGTTGTAAAGCTTGTCAGGCAGTTTGCCCTAAACAGGCCATTGCCGATAGCAACCCGTACTGGATCGACCGTACACTCTGCGACAACTGTTCAGAGTGTACCATGGTCTGTCCGACTAGTGCCCTTTCTATGAAAGGTAAGTTGATGACCGTTGAACAAGTGGTGCGGGAATTGAAAAAAGATGCAACGCAGTATTTCCGCTCTAATGGCGGCATCACCTTATCTGGTGGAGAGGCATTGACACAACCAAAGTTTGCTAAAGAAATCTTTAAAGCTTGTAAAGCACAAGGATGGCATACCGCAATAGAAACAGAAGGGTATTATGACACAAAGATTGTAGAAGAGATTATGCCGTACATCGACTTAGTTCTACTAGATATCAAAAGCGTCAATCCAGAGCAACATAAAAAGTTCACTGGTGTGGATAACGCAAGGATTAGAGAGTCGGCTAAAGTCATACAGTCTATCACAAATACAACAGTGCGTGTTCCTACGATTCCTGGGTTTAATGCGAGCGAAGAAGATATTCGTGGCATAGCAGAGTTTGTGAAGGAAAATATGCCTAATGTTCATGATATTCACTTGTTGCCATATCACAATTATGGGCAAGGGAAATATGAATTATTGGGACGTGAATATGAATTAGAAAATACACCAAAGATTCCAGAAGAAGAAATGGAAACGTATAAAAAAATAGTAGAATCATATGGTTTAAACTGTATTATTGGTGGTTAGGAGGTACTATGGATACAGCATTATTAGAAAAAGTGATGGGTCAAGTATCAGAAGAACTTGGCATTAAAAAGCCGCAAGGCACAACAGCAGGATCCATCGGAGTTACTGAATTTGTAGGTACTGCAATGGGCGATACAATTGGTCTTGTGATTGCCAGCGTGGATCCATTATTAACAGAAACAATGGGATTGGGAAAATTCAAATCCATCGGTATTATCGGCGGTCGTGTAGGCGCAGGCCCACAAATTATGGCTGTGGATGATGCTATCAAAGCAACGAATACTGAAATTATTACAGTAGAATTGCCTCGCGATACTAAAGGTGGCGCAGGTCATGGATCCTTGATCTATATCGGTGCTCATGATGTATCCGATGCTCGTCGAGCTGTTGAAATTGCATTAGAAGCTGTTCCAAAATACTTTGGAGATGTATACGCTAATGATGCAGGTCACTTGGAATTCCAATACACAGCACGGGCAAGCTATTGTTTAGAAGCCGTATTCAACACTCCATTAGGTAGATCTTTTGGTATGGTATGTGCAGGTCCAGCAGCAATTGGTGCCGTACTTGCGGATACAGCAGTGAAATCTGCCAATGTAGAAGTTGTTTCCTACGCATCCCCTAAATCTGGTACAAGTTTCTCTAACGAAGTGATCTTAACATTCTCTGGAGATTCTGGTGCGGTTCGTCAAGCTGTGAAAGCGGCTCGAGAAGTGGGTATTAAATTGCTTGGTGCTTTAGGTGACACACCTACATCGAGTACAACACCATACATTTAATAGGTCAGTATAGAAACATAGGAGGATATTATGGTTTCAGATGCATTAGGAATGGTAGAAACAAAAGGTTTAGTAAGTGCGATTGAAGCAGCAGATGCTATGGTAAAAGCTGCTAACGTAAACTTAGTAGGCTATGAAAAAATCGGTTCTGGATTAGTAACAGTTATGGTTCGTGGTGATGTTGGTGCAGTAAAAGCAGCTGTTGAAGCTGGCGCAGTAGCAGCTCGTGCGGTAGGCGAAGTTGTATCCTTACACGTTATCCCTCGTCCTCACATCGATACAGAACGTATTATTCCAACTCTTAAAGCGTAATGTAGCGTGGCATATGAGGCACTGTCCTTATATGCCACTACTTTAGAGGAGGCACTATGAAAGATAGAGACCTATCTAGGCTCCTAGAAGACATGGTGGCACGTATTTTAGCAGAACAATCTCAAGAACAAAATGTAAGAAAATTATATGTGGTTTTTGATGAACAGTGGCATCACGAAAATTATGCACTGGCGAATCAACTGACTACCTGTAATTTTACACAAGTTCATGCCATTGTTCCTAAGAATGGTGATCCAGAAATGGAACGCCGAGTGAAAGAAATTCATCCTTTTCTTATGCGATATCCCTATGGAGAGGAACCAGCTTTCACAGAACACGATTGCATAGTATTACCTTATATAGGAAGAAATGATGTCATTCATATTGCGTTAGGCTATAGTCAATCGGATCTGTCGGAAGTGGTAAAGAAAGCTTTTACAGCAGGTGCTAGTATCTATGTACTACCAACATCCATAGAGCCTTTATCAGGAAAAGAACCAGGTCCCTACCAACAGATGGTGCAAGGGTACTATCAAAAAATATTTGAATTAGGGATACAATACATAGACCATATTCGTCACATGAATTGAGTCCTATGAGATAGGAGTAAGCATGTATTTAGCAAAAGTAATTGGTAATGTTGTAGCAACGAAAAAAAGTGATACCCTATTAGGATATAAGCTGATGATTGTACAGCCTGTCGATGCATCGCTTTCGCCAGCTCATAGAGAACAAGTAGCAGCTGATTTTGTAGGGGCTGGTGTAGGTGAATATGTGCTAGTTGGAACGGGGTCTTCAGTACGTGTGGAAGAAAACCGAAAAGGTGCTACCATAGATTTAGCGATCATTGGTATTGTAGACTCTGTTGTTATTTAGTAAGGAGGCAAAATATGGGAACCCAAGGGGGGATATTTTCCTCAGTAACACAGGTTGTGCATGCATCAAAACAAGCATTTCACATCTATCAAAAGTTGAGTCTACGGGAACGGAAGCAATTAATTCAAGCCATCCGTGAAGGATTACGAGGCTATTGTCTAGAATTTGCCACACTAGCTTGTGAAGAAACAGGTATGGGTAAAGCCGAAGATAAGGCGATTAAGATTAAACTTGCTTTGGAAGAGACGCCAGGCCCAGAAGACTTGATTACAGGAACTACGCAAGGGGAAAATGGAATTGTCTTAACAGAACCCTTTCCATATGGTGTTGTATGTGCGATACATCCAAGTACCAATCCTTGTGAAACGTTGATCAATAATACAATTAGTTTGTTATCAGCAGGAAACGTAGTGATTCATTGTCCACATCCAAGAGCCATGGAAGTATCTAAATATATTACGAAAGTAATGAACAAAATTATTTTAGATAAATTTGGCATATGTAACTTGATTACTACACCAGATACTTGTTCCTTATCATATCTTAATGAAATAATGAATCATCCTGATGTGGAATTAATTTTGTCTACCGGTGGGTCAGATGCAGCTAGAAGTGCATTAGCCTGTGGTAAGAAAGTCATTTCAGCAGGTCCAGCGAACCCTACATTTGTGGTAGATGAAACGGCTGATATCGATCGGGCAGCGTATTGCATTCACAAAGGTGCATCCTTCGATCACAATATTACTTGTACGTCGGAGAAAAATGTCATTATTGTAGGCTCTGTATTGCCAGCATTTCGAGAGGCCTTAGAAAGACTCAATGTGTATTATGTGGATTCAGTGGGAGAAATGTTGCAATTATCGAAAATTCTCTTGACTGAAGATATGGAAGTGAATCGTCAATATGGCGGTAAATCGGCAGATGAGATTTTAAAAGATGCAGGAATCCATACGGCTCGTTCCTATGATTTGATTGCTGTAGAAACTGTTAAAATCCATCCATTTGTGACACAGGAAATATTAGCTCCATTGATTACAGTGGTGAAAGCTAGTAACTTTGAAAGTGCTCTACAAATTGCTGTCGATGCAGAACAAGGGTATCACCATACAGCAGGCATTCATTCTCGGGACACGGAACGGTTGCGACAAGCAGCCAAAGCCTTCCGAACTACGATCTTTGTGAAAAATGGATGTTCCTTAGATGGGATTGGTATCTGTGGAGTAGGTGCTACGTCTTTCACAATTGCCAATGTCACTGGTGAAGGAGCTATCACAGCAAAAGATTTAGTTCGTCGCAGGCGATGCGTGTATGTAGAAACGCTATGTTCTTATACATAATATCTATGAGTAAATTTCATGATAAAAATCATATTTTTAAGCATGATTTTTGCAATTACTGTCGAATACTATAAGTAGAGATATTTTACATATTGTATAAGAAAGGTAATGAAAAGGAATGCCACGAAATACATTTGAAGACAATCGAAATGAAGAATCACGACTGGATATTATGACTGTCATAGGTCATGATTTATTGGAAGGGATCCAAGAAGCGGTTGCCAACGTGACAGGAATAGCTTTTGTGACAGTAGATTATAAAGGTGATGTATTAACAGAAGCAACGCGGTTTTGCAACTATTGTAAGAAAATAAGAGATAACCCTACATCGTCATTATTGTGTAAGTTATCCGATGCATCTGGTGCGATTATTGCAGCCACTAACAAAGAGGTGAGCATTTACATTTGTCCTTGCGGACTTTTAGAAATTGCTATACCAATTATCGTGGATGGTCATTATTTAGGCGGATTTATCGGCGGACAGATTCTATGTGATGATGTACCAGATACAATAGTCCGATTGAGTAAAAATATGGTGCCTGGTGGATCGCAATTGGTGAACCAAGACATCGAAACTACGAATCCGGAAGAGTTAGCAGATATAAAACGGTATAGCTATTGTGAAATGCTGTCCATTGCAAAACTAGTGGAGTTTATTATTAATCAACTCACGAATCATGAAATTGTATCGAATAGAAATAAACAAAAGAATTTAAATCGTATAGAAGCATTAGAAAAAGAAGTATTAGAAGCAGAAGATAAGATTTGCTGTTTACAAAGTGAGCTAGAAAAGTATAAGCGCTATGTAGATATGGTGCGTAACTGTAAATTACTTAGCGTAGTAGATAGCTTATCTGTAGTAGAAGAAGCAGAAAAAACGGAAGCAGCGATTCTCGATTATATTCATGTATTGGCACTTCATCATGATAATTTATTTGAAACAAGTATCAAAGAAGAGTGCTCGCGCATCGAATCTACAGTAGCTCTCTTAAACTATCGTGAAGATTGCCACATAGGCTGGCATATAGATGTTGGTGAGAGTCTATGGCCCTACATGTTACCATCCTATAGTATATGGCAATATGTATATCAAGTGGTTGAACGAGTACAACAAGAGGGGCATGCAAAGATTTCCATGAAATTACATGCAGAGCTTCAAGGTGATCAAGTCTGTATTGTTATAGAAGATGACACATTGCGGATTCATTCTGATGAAGTACTTGTATTACACAAATTACTACAAGATGTGACGAGATTAATACATGGAGATACGATAGAATCAAACTTATCTCCAATGAGTCAAGCTATTTTAAAATTACACCAGACGTTTATAGAATACCATGGCACTTCTGCTAAAGTACATTGTTATCCATTGCCAGAGGGTGGGATGCAGGTGATGTTATCCTATCCAGTAGAATAAGACAAGGAGGTATTTTGTGATGAAGATACTTTTGGTAGATACCGATAAGTTGCATATGAAAGCACTACAAAAGCGAATTGCACTCCATATGCAAGCGGAGGTTATCTGCATTAGTACATATCAAGAAGTACTTTCTTTACCGAAGGAAGAAATAATTTCTGTCGCTTATATAGCAATGGATATTAGTCATCAAAAAGCAGGTGATATAATTCGACATATGTATTATACCTATCCAACATGCCGGATTGTAATGATGTTGAATAAAGAAATGCAAGCTGTTAACCAAATGACTATGAAATATTCCGGAATTGGATATTTATATAAACCTTTTAGCTGGGATGAATTTTATAAATGGATTCCAGAAAAAGGAATACCCAAAGAAAAAGAGATCACAGGGGAATCCCTAGATCTGTTGGACGGAATTGTACAAGGCTTTCAGCAAGGTGATTTTGAGGTAGCCTATGACAGATTATACCAAGTATGTCAGTATACACAGAAACATAGTAATAGCCAGTCAATTGCCAATGAATTGTATGCACTAGTAGATCAGGTACAACAAAAGGTCTTAGACACCCACACATCGATGATACATACGATGGAGGGAAAGATACCGTTGGAACCTATGCATACAAAATATCCAGAAGGGCTAGGTACATGGACATTTAAAATGGTTGATTTCCTATTTATGAAACTATATCAAGGGAAACAAGACATTTTGCATAATGTTCTCTACTATATTCACACACATATACAAGAAGATATTTCCTTAAAAGATATAGTTGTTTCTTGTAATGTAAGCCAAGGCTACATTAGTCGTATATTCAAGCATAAGTTAAATATGACGATTATGCAGTATATACACAAGAAAAAAATTAATTTAGCGAAGGAATATATACTTGGGACGGAAAAGAGCGGATCCTATATTGCCAACATATTGGGATATAGTGATGTGAGCTATTTCTGTAAAATTTTCAAAAAACATGAACATAAAACAATCTCACAATATCGAGATCAAGTCATTAATGGATTGGTGGAAACCTATGAAACAATCTGAGTATTTACATTTAGTAACGGAACGCGTCATAGCAAAGTTACAAGAATTGAATAGATGTAGCGTACCAATTGGTGTTTCAAATCGTCATGTTCATGTATCAAAAGAAGCATATACCGTTTTATTTGGACAAGATGAACTGACAAAAAAAGTAGACTTGAAACAACCAGGACAATATGCTGCAAATGAAACAGTAACTCTAGTAGGACCAAAAGGTAGTATTGAAAAAGTGCGTATTTTGGGACCTTTTAGAAATGATACACAAGTGGAGATCTCTCTAACAGATTCATTTACGTTGGGAGTACCAGGCGTGATACGTGAATCTGGTGATTTACGGGAAACTCCAGGTATAACGTTACTAGGACCGAAAGGGAAATTAACGATTTCTCAAGGTGTCATCGTAGCGCATCGACATATCCATATGCATCCTGACGATGCAAGACGTATGGGCGTGGTCGATAAAGAACGGGTGACAGTGACTGTGCATGGAGAACGAGAACTGACATTTTCCAATGTGATTATTCGAGTATCGCCAAAATTTGCTTTAGAAATGCATATTGATGTAGATGAAGCGAATGCAGGACGCATAAAAAACAGTGATATTGGAATTGTATCGAAGTCATAGAGGAGATACAAATGAACTTAGAAATGATTGAAAGTATAGTAAAACAAGTAGTGAAAGATTTACAACAAGAAGGCGTAGGTATGGAAACAACTCGCTATGAATATGGCGTGTTCGATACTATGGAGGCCGCGATTGATGCTAGTGAAGTGGCACAAAGAGAGTTGTTAGCCTTTTCATTACAAGAACGCAATGCATTTGTGGATGCCATTCGTGAAACTGTGTTGCAAAAAGATCATTTAGAAATGATTTCACTCATGGCAGTAGAAGAAACAGGCATTGGTAGATATAGTGATAAATTGATTAAAAACCGAGTAGCTGCGGTGAAAACACCAGGTAAAGAGGTGCTGGAAACTCGTGCTATGACAGGTCACGATGGATTAACAATTGAAGAGTTTTGTCCATTTGGCGTGATTGGTGCCATAACACCAACAACGAACCCGACAGAAACAATTATCAATAATTCTATCTCCATGATCGTAGGCGGTAATACAGTAGTATTCAGCCCACATCCAAGAGCTAAAAAAGTATCTACCATTTTAGTGCAAATGATCAATAAAGCATTAGAAGCGGCAGGTGCTCCGAACAACTTGGTAACAATGGTGCGTGAACCATCAATTGAAAGCACACAATGCATGATGAACCATCCAAAAGTAAGACTTTTAGTAGCTACCGGTGGGCCTGGCATTGTGAACCAAGTCTTATCATCTGGTAAAAAAGCGATTGGTGCCGGCGCTGGTAACCCTCCAGTAGTTGTAGATGAAACAGCACATATTGAACAAGCAGCGAAAGATATCGTACGTGGTGCAAGTTTTGATAACAATGTACCATGTATTGCTGAAAAAGAAGTATTTGTTGTGGAATCTGTGGCAGATCAATTGGTATACCATATGAAAAAGAATGGTGCTTATGAAATTACTGATATGTCTATGTTAGATACATTAGTTGAAAAAGTAACTAAGAAAGATGGTAAACCAAATCCAGACTTTGTAGGTAAATCGGCTAAAGATTTATTAGCATTAGTAGGTATTGTGGTAGATGACAGCATTCGTTTAATCATTGCTCGTACATCAGAACATCATCACCTAGTAACAGAAGAAATGATGATGCCAATTTTACCAATCGTAGCAGTTCCAAATGTAGACATTGCTATCGAATGTGCGTACCACGCAGAATTGGGAAATCGTCATACAGCAATGATGCACTCTCAAAACTTAGAAAAATTATCTAAAATGGCACGGTTACTAGAAACTACAATTTTTGTTAAGAATGCTCCATCCTATGCAGGTATTGGTGTAGGTGGCGAAGGTCACACTACATTTACCATTGCAGGACCAACAGGAGAAGGCATTACTTGTGCAAGATCATTCTGTCGTATCCGTCGTTGTGTATTAAGCGAAGCATTTAGCTTGAGATAAGTGAGGCTTATATGAATCAATCGTTAGGACTATTAGAAGTAAAAGGCTTGTTAGGCGCCATTACCATGTCAGATGTCATGGTAAAAGCATCTAACGTGCACGTAGTAAATATTGATAGAGCTAATGGTTTTGGTTGGTTTACTGTGAAAGTAGTAGGCGATGTGGGAGCTGTACAATCAGCTGTTGAAGCAGGCGCTATGGTGGCAAAAAAGATGGGTTGTTTCGTAAGTTCTAAAGTGATTCCAAGAGTATCGCAAACCGTTATCGATGTATTCTTGCAAGAAGAAACGGCACCTGCGAAGGAAGAGCCGATAGCAGAAGTTGTGGAAGAAGCTACAGTAGAACCTGCGCCAGTGGAAGAAACACCTTCTGTTCCCGTGACAGGAGAGGTGGACCCAGCGGTAGAAACCGTAATAGTGGAACCAGCAGAAACAACAGAAGCAACTATAGCAGAAGCCATTTCTGAGCTAACAAACATTGTGATTGGTGAAGAATCTACACCATCTATAACAGAAGTAGCACCAAAAGCTACAGGATCTAAGAAATCAACAAAATCGACTAAAACTAAAAAGAAAAGTAGTTCTAAAAAATAAGGAGGTTTATCATGAATAACGCATTAGGCATGGTAGAAACAAAAGGTTTAGTAGCAGCTATTGAAGCAGCAGATGCAATGGTAAAAGCATCCAATGTAGAATTAACTGGTTATGAAAAAATCGGTTCTGGTTTAGTAACAGTTATGGTTCGTGGTGATGTTGGTGCTGTTAAAGCAGCCGTAGAAGCTGGTGCAGTAGCAGCTGGTAACGTAGGCCAAGTTGTATCTACTCACGTAATTCCTCGTCCACATCACGATGTAGAAACATTGTTGACTAAATAGTAGGATAGCCTTTAGTAAGGAGGATGGACATGGATATTTATGATTCAGTCCGAGACATTATTGCAAACATAGAGCGCGTACCATCCACTACACAAGAGGGGATTGCCCCCATTGGGCAAGCAGCACAGTGGTTGAGACATACGGGAATTACCGTTGAATCCGTGGTGGATACTGTCGTTGAAGCCTGTGAACAAGAGGCGAAACGATTGGGGATTCCTGTAGTGATTGCTATTGTGGATGCTAGCGGATCGTTAGTGTATCAACGGCGTATGGAACGAGCTTTAGGTGTGAGCATAGAACTAGCCCCTAACAAGGCCTATACAGCAGTCTCTTTTCGATGCGGAACAGAGAAGCTAGGACAGATAGTGCAACCAGGGACTCCTCTTTATGGTGTTGAGACGATGGTGAAAAGACCCATAGTCTTATTTGGCGGTGGTGAGCCACTAATGCTAGGAAATCATCTAATCGGTGGTCTAGGCATTAGTGGTGGCACTGTAGAAGAAGATGTGCTCATAGTGAACGCAGGACTACGAGCTTTTCAATCATATATACAAGGGGCGTAATTATGGAATCATGGTCTTTTAAAACTCAAATTTTTACGGGACAAACCGAAAATTCTACCAATGGTACCAAAACAGATGCCTTAGAGAGACTTCGAGTACTTGAAGGAGAACGCGTTTTTATTATCTGTGATCCTTTTCTAGAAGGAACACCAGCATTGCAAACTGTGATTAACTTTGTGAATACCAATAATACATATGTAGTGTATTCTGATGTTGTACCAGACCCTCCTATTGATTCTATTGTTAAAGGAGTTGAGGTTCTACATAAAGAACAAGCCACAGTTATGATTGTCATTGGTGGTGGCTCTGCTATTGATACAGCGAAAGGAATCAACTATTTCTGTAAAACTATTTATGGTGTAGGAGTTAAAAAATTTATTGCCATTCCTACAACAAGTGGTACAGGATCAGAAGTTACATCCTTTGCGGTTATCACAGACACAAAAACAGGAATAAAATATCCTTTGGTAGATGAAAGTTTATTACCAGATGAAGCGATTTTGACAACATTCTTTGTAAAATCTGCGCCGGCCAAGGTAACTGCTTATAGTGGAATGGACGTCTTGGTGCATGCTATGGAAGCATTAGTAGCTACAGAAGCTAACAATTTTACAGATGCATTAGCAGAAAAAGCGATAGAATTAGTCATTAAAAACTTACCAATATGTGTAGAGCGTGGAACAGATGAAGCAGCTCGAGCATCGATGCACGAAGCATCCTGCATGGCAGGTCTTGCATTTAACCAAGCGGGTCTTGGTATTACCCATGCCCTAGCACATCAATTAGGCGGGCAATTCCATGTGCCGCATGGCTTAGCTAACTCTATGCTATTGCCGTATGTCATTATGTATAATGCAGCCAACTCTAATACGGCTAAATTAAAATACATTTCGATTGCACAAAAACTCTCCTTAACCACCGAATCTGATGATGAAAGTGCACAAATTGCTGCTTTAGTACGATGTGCACAATCTTTAGCGCGTCGAGTGGGTTGCATTATAACAATGAAAGAGTTTGGTGTTGATGAAGTTTCCTTTAAGGAATCCTTCCCTACATTAGTGCAACAGGCAATGGTGGATCGTACCTACCCAGGTAACCCATATGCAGCCACAAAAGAAGATTTAACACGTATATTAACATGTATTATATGAGGTAACACATATGGATGCTACACAAGTGTATGTTAGTGAATTTATCGGTACAGCTATTTTAATGGCGTTCGGTAGTAGTTGTAACGCTGGATTATTACTTAAAAATACAATCACAAGCGCAATTAAAACAAACTGGATTGGTTTGATGTTTGGTTGGGGATTTGCAGTTACATTTGCAGTCTATGTGGCCGTTCACTTAGGTGGGGTAGGACACTTGAACCCAGCATTAACGATTGCTTTCGCAGCGGGTGGATTATTCCCTCCTGAGTTAGTATTGGGAGCTATTATTGCTCAATTATTAGGTGGCTTTGTTGGAGCAGGAATTACGATGCTACATTATTATCCTCACTTCAAGATTACTGGCCCAGATGAAGGAAACTGCGTAGGTATTTTTGCTACAGGTCCAGCTTGTGATGAACGCGCTTGGAATTTACTATCTGAAATTATTGCTACTTTCTTATTCATCTTTTGTGTACTTTTCTTGGGACCGATGGCTGATGGTTTAGCACCACTTATTATTGGTTTCCTTGTAGCAAGTATCGGTTTCTCCTTCGGTGGAACTACAGGCTTTGCTTTGAATCCTGCTCGTGACTTTACTCCACGTTTGGCATATGCAATTTTACCACTTCCTAATAAAGGAACTGCTAACATGGGTTATGCATGGGTACCGATTGTAGGACCAACTATTGGCGCACTGTTAGCAGTGGGTGCATTTAACTGGCTACATGCAGCTTTACATTTATAATTTGAAAGGGGGGTATATCTGATGCTAGATAAGCAACGTATCATTCAAGAGTCAGTGCCAGGGAAACAAGTCACATTGGCCCATGTGCTGGCGAATCCTAAACGGGACTTATACAGTAAACTAGGTTTGGATAGCGAAGGCCGTAGTGCTGTAGGTATTTTGACGATTACTCCAGGGGAAGCAGCTATCATAGCAGGAGATATGGCCTCTAAAGCAGCGAATGTACATATCGAATTTATTGATCGATTCTCAGGGGCTGTGCTGATATCAGGAGATGTTTCCAGCGTAGAGGTATCACTCTCTAGTGTATTACAGGGATTTTCGGAATTGCTACAGTTTAGCGTAGTTCCTCTTACAAGGAGCTAACCGTGGATACCTTGCGTAGTACTCTGTGGGTTGGTAGCACCTATAGTCATGTGGAAACCGTGGTACAACGTCTTTTGGGCGTAAAGAAGACCTTATCACGGCCAATGGCGGTGTATCGTGAAGGCAATTGTGTGCTAACTCCTGGAGAGTATATTGAAAATCCTTGGTATTTTTCTGCTCTTTTAGTGTCATCCTACGATGTGGATACAGTGGTATTGGGCTACCGCTTAGGAGAACCGTTTAATCCCTACCCACCAGCTACGGCAGGAGCCTTTAATCGCAACGTAGTAGGCGTTGTAGTTATGAATGATGCATTAGATACGTCTCAGATTGGTGAAAGTGTTCGCCTATTGCAACTTGCGGGTGCTAATGACATCTGTGTCGTAGTAGATCATGCAGAAGACATACAAGATATAAACTTCATACAAGGTATTCCTATGGTGATCTATGGATATGAAGCTCTTAGAGAGCTGTTATCTGTAAAGGAATAACATCACCATGGTGTGCGGATAGAAGAGCACCTTCCTTTGTGGAAGGTGCTTTTTGGTATACGGCGATAGTTGATAAATAAAATTCATTTTACTTAGGCCTATATATATAGTATGATGAAATAGAAAAACCTCTTTCAAATAATGGAATAGGTTGAAAGTAATACATATGTTAGAAGCCTTATAGGATATAAGGTGATAATTTGTGTTCTACAATGGGCATGTAGGCACAGTATGTTAAGTAGCAAGTGGCTACAGTAAGGAGAGTAATGATGAAAGGGAAGGCATTACGTTTGGCAATTTTTGCGGGGTTACTTGGCTCAACAGTGAGTGTATTGAGTGCACAAGCTATGACTGAAACAGAGTCAGTAACAGTTTTAAATCCAGTAGTTGTGACAGCACAGCGGTTTGAGACAAAAGATTTAGAAACACCAGCATCTGTTACGGTTATTGATCAAGCAGATCTGAAAAACTCTGGAGCAAAGAGTATTTTTGATGCAGTGGGTCAGGCTACAGGTATAACGACCTTCAGCTATGGACCATTAGGATTAGAGTTTGGCGGCATGGAAAGTCGTACAAATATCCGTGGTTTAGATAGAAGTTCTTTAGTCTTAGTGAATGGAGCACCAATCAATCTAGATGGTAAAAACAGTTTGAATGGGTTGATGATGGACAATGTGGAGCGTATTGAAATTGTTCGTGGTGCTGCGTCTGCACAATATGGTTCTGAAGCATTAGGTGGTGTTGTGAATGTAATTACAAAAACACCAACGAAAGCGCACGGCACTGTTGAGACTCGCATTGGTAACGAGGGCTATAAAAAATATGCGGCTACTGTAGGTACTGAGAAAATTGAAATCTCCACATCAAAAGAGTACTATGGGGCACAAGCGAGAACATCTCCAAATAGAACAGGGCGGGATTACTACAATACACGCGATAAGGGGTATGCTCATAATATAGCGGTGAATGTGAAACCACATGACTATGTAACAATTAACTATATGCGTCAACAAAGCGACTCTACATATGGACAAATTAGTACGATACCAAAGGCAAAATGGACGGCGAAAAAATCAGCTTTAACGGAAACTAAACAGTGGCATTATCGTGATATTAAAAATAATGGATCCATCGTCTATGATGATGCAACAACGAAAGCAAGCGTATTCTTTAATACTCGTCGATTAATAGGTGAAAGTAATAGTTTAGCTACACCTGTGTATGTACAAAGCCCATATAATTATGGTGCTTATAAAGTAGGTACAGAGGCACAACATACGTGGAAGTTACACAATGATACAGCAAAAGCTGTGTTAGGTGTACAAGGTGTACATGAGGCATATCAAGGTATTTCTGAAACGAATAAAACTGTTACAGCAGCTCGTAATACAGTGGCTATTTATGGGAACTATGAATTCCAAATTACACCATCTTTCAGTACTACTATTGGTGGACGTTATCAAGCAATCAACGACCCTATTAATAATCAAAATGTATTTACACCACAATGGCAAACACTGTATAAAATTGATGAATCCAAATCCATTTATACGAATGTAGGTAAAGCTTTTACCATGCCGAATATTCATGACGCTTTCAAATGGGTGACAGACCTTAAGGATAAAAATGTTGCCAACTACATTAAAATTCCAGGTGGCAATTTGAAACCTGAAGAAGGTTGGAACTATGAAATCGGTTATAAACAAGCAAATAAACGTGATTCTTGGAAAGTTAGCGTATATTATATGAGATTTAAGAACTTTTTTGATTGGGCGGAGAACCCTCTTGATGGAAATCGTAAAACCATTCGTATCAATGGTGGAGAATTCCGCAATACAGGGATTGAAGCCGAGTATAAATCGTATGTGACTAGTGATTTAATCATGACCGTAGGTGCATCCTATTCTAATCCTAAAAAACAAGATGTGAATAAAAAAGACTGGGTACAAACAGCGCCTAAATTAGAGTTAAATCTAGCGTTAGATTATGAAAAGGATAAATGGCAAGCCGGTTTAGCTGCTTCTTATTGGGGAATTCGTGCTTACAATCGAGATAAACAACGTAATCCTGATTACATCAATGTGAATGCCCATGTAAACTACAGCCCTAATGAATCGCAAACGATTGGATTCTATGTCAATAACGTATTGAATCGTCAAAATGTAATTTCTCAAGGTGATTGGGAATACTGGGATTTACCACGTAATTACTATGTAAACTATTCCTATCATTTCTAGTAGGTACAGTATGAAACATTCTATTTTACTTATCACATCCATGACGAAACATTGGCAGTGGGCTAAAGAAATAGAACAACAATACACAGATGAGACTATGTCCGTGGGCATAGTCTTTCTGTCATGTGAAGATGTATCATTGGAGGGTGTACAGAGAGACATCGATGCAGCTGATATTGTCTTGTTTACGCATGTAGGGAGTACCTTAGATACTCCGTTGGTAAAAGGGATTCACAAATATATTACACAGAAACAAATTCCTTATGTATTAATTTTTCATGACTCTTCGTCCGATGTGCAGAGATATGGTGTGGCAGACAGTGACATCGATCAAATCCAGGCCTATTTACACCAAGGTGGAACAGAAAACTTCTATGGATTATGCCAATATATGCTATCTTTACGAGGTTATACGGGGCAGGTACAACCGGTGAAAGAATTACCGTACCAAGGTATTTTAGGTAGGCAGGGCGAAGTGTATCCATCTTATGAGAAGTATCGTAAGGACTACCATCATAGTGGTCCCGTGGTAGGCATATTTTTCTATCGTGATGAATGGGTGCAAGGCCAATTAGACTACCCCTATGAACTGTATGATCGTGCATTAGAGCAGGGTCTATCTCCTGTATTAGTATTTGGTCAGTACAGCAGTAAATCAGGTGGACAATTACGGTGGTACGATTGTTGGGAAACTTTGTTTGCTCATCAGGTGAAAGAGACAATATCTCTTATTATTAATACATGTAAATTCTCCATTATTGGCTTACAAGGAGCGAGTCGTGATGAAATGGCTGAGTTAGGCATCCCTATCTTGCAGGGCTTCGTCACGTATACGAGCTTTGAAAGTTGGCAAAGGCGATCTCAAGGATTAGAGCCGATGGATATATCCTTTTCCCTATCATTGCCAGAAATGGATGGTATTTTAAATGGTCACATTGTTGGGACCAGAACCTATGCAGAGGAAAGAGGATATTATTTTAAACCTTACTCTATAGGCATTCAAAAGTTAGTAGACCAAGCCAAACGATGGGTTGCATTACAACGGAAAGACAGAGCAAATGTTAAGATTGCCCTATTTCTTCATAATTATCCTCCGAAAAATTCACATATTGGCAATGCTTGTGGCCTAGATACACCAGAATCTGTACTTCGATTGCTAGAAGAATTGCAGCGGACAGGATATACGGTGGAAGGGATTCCTCAAACGAGTGAAGAGCTAATGACGATACTGACCAAGCATGCTACCAATGATGTAGACTGTTTAACAGATAGGGCTATCAAGAAAGCCCCTAAACTTCCAAAAGTACTGTATGATACATGGTTTTCAAAATTGGATAGTAGTACCCAAGAATCTTTACTCCAGCATTGGGGACGGCCTATAGGTGAGATATTTGTAGAAGATGATGAACTCATCATTCCAGGCGTTGCTTTTGGTAATGTATGGGTTTTGGTACAGCCACCACGTGGATTTAGTGATAATCCTGATGCTCTGTACCATTCGCCAGATATTCCGCCAACCCATCATTATGAAGGGGTGTACCATTGGGTGCGTACAGTATTTCAAGCAGATGTGGCGATCCACATGGGCACACATGGCAATTTAGAATGGCTACCTGGTAAGGGCACCGCCTTAAGCGAATATTGTTATCCTCAATTAGGAATTGAAGATATCCCCAATCTCTATCCGTATTGGACAACTATTGTCGGTGAAGGAATTCAAGCCAAACGACGTAGCCATGGAGTCTTACTTAGCTACTTATCACCACCGATGAAGCGGTCTGGCTTATATGGTGACTACGAAACGTTGGAACGCTACTTAGATGAGTATGACCATATGAAAGTACAGGAAATGGGTCAGGAACAAGTAGTACTAGGATATATTTTATCCTCTATAAAAGATTGCCATTTAGAGCACTTGTGTGACCACTTCGACTGGTATCGAGAGGGTGGTCATGCACACTTTACAGCAGATAGAATAGTGACAGATGAGGAGTGGCGCCACTTAGCAGAGTTGATCGAAAGTGACGAAGCAGAAGAACTGTTAGGGAATATTCATAATTATTTGATGGATATTCAAAATCGCCATATTCGTTGTGGATTGCATATTTTGGGGCAAAACCCAACGACAGAGGAAGAGGATGGGTATATTGATGCTTTCATAGACATGCATGGTGTGCCAGATGATATACAGAAAGAAAACCTGTGTGAGACCTATCTTGCAGGGTTGCGCCAAACGACAGAAGAAATGAGCCAACTATTACGAGGCTTGGAAGGGAAGTATATCCCGCCTAATATTGGAGGTGCTGTTACTAATGGTGGTATCGATGTGCTACCGATGGGGCGCAATTTTTATGGCGTCGATGAACGGACATTACCGACCGTGCCTGCCTATGCCATCGGTTGTGAACTAGGGGATGCGTTACTCAGTGAATATATTCGAGAAGAACAGCGATATCCAGAGGAAATCGGTATTGTCTTGTGGGCGGACAACACGCAACGCACTCATGGACAATGTATTGGTGAAGTATTCTATTTATTGGGTGTACGACCAGTTTACACAGGGAGTCGTGTATCCGATTTAGAAGTCATACCTATCGAGGAATTAGGGCGACCACGTATCGATGTGACAAGTCGTATTAGTGGCTTATTCCGAGATATGATGCCTTCTGGTGTGATGTGGATTGCCAAAGCCGTACAAATGGTGGGATCTCTTGCTGAGGATCATAGCGTGAATTATGTGAAAAAACATATAGACCTAGATACAGCTGCGTTAGTAGAAGAAGGCATGGAGTATGAAGAAGCTATCAAAGCGACATCGATTCGTGTCTTTGGGGATGCACCAGGCGCTTATGGGGCGGGGGTAAATCAAATTTTAGAACAAAGCAACTGGTCTACTCGTGAAGACTTAGCCAACGCCTATGTCACATGGGGCGGTTATGGATATGATGAACAGGGGGACATTATCCCAAGCCATCAACAGTTTCGTAAACGGTTAGGTTCCATTGAAGTGACTGTGAAAAATGAAGATAATCGAGAGGTTAGCTTGTTAAGTACAGATGATTTCAACGCCTACCACGGAGGGATGATTGCAGCTGTAGAATCTATCAAAGGTGTACAACCGAAATCATTCATAGGCGATACAACGTATCGCAAGGACATTTTGGTGCGTTCGTTAGAAGATGAAATTCAGTGGCAATTCCGCAGTGAACCAATGAACCCTATTTTTATAGAGGGGATGATGAAACACGGCTACAAGGGGGCTGCTGATATGGCTTCCTATGTACAACATACCTATGAATGGGATGCTACCAGCGATATGGTGCAAGATTGGATGTATGATGCTTACACAGACGAGTATGTCATGAATCAGGACGTACAGGATTGGATGCGCCAAGTCAATCCTTGGGCCTTAGAGGCTATTTGTCATACTTTATTGGAAGCAGAACAACGAGGCCTCTGGGAGGCTAGTGATGATCGCCGAGAAGGATTACGAGAGGTAGCGATGTCTTTGGAAGAAGATCTAGAGGGGTATTATGATGAACCGTAGAATGCTGTATTTACTCATCAGTGTGTTCCTGTTAATTGCCATTTTAATAGGTATTTCTAGTTGGATTTCTGCGATTACCCATAGTGAACCACCTAATCTTATACAAGGAGAACAACGAACAATCATCGATGATTGGGGACGAGCGATTACTGTTCCTGTGGAAGCGAAGCGAATTGTCTCTTTAACCTCTGCCTATGAACCTATATTATTAGAGATGGTAGGGCCTAGTCGATTAGGGGCTGTTAGCTTTCTATCAAAAACAAAGGGATATGGGCCGAACTATGAACTGGCAAAATCTGTGAAAGTTTCTTTATACTCCTATGCGGTGGAGAAAATTGTATATTTACACCCTGACTTGGTGATTGCTCCAGAGTATACAAGCCGAGATGTACTAGATGGATTAGAGCATATGGGAATTCCTGTGGTCATCATCAGCAGTCCTAAAACAGTACAAGAAACCATAGAGTTAGTGGAACGATTAGGATATGTTGTAGGAGCAGAGGAGAAGGCTCACAGCATGACTGCTAAGATGCAACAAGATATAGAAGAGGTAAAAGCTCTATCTGCAGACACAAAAGGGCAAGTCGTGATTTCTATGTCATCCATGGAAGGCTTTTCAGGGACGGGAAGCTTGTTTGATGACATGACCCGTGTCATGGGGCTTGTGAATGGACCGAGCCACTTAGGATATGCACCGAGGACTGCTTTCACGGAAGAGCGCATTATTGAAATGAATCCTGATGTGATTCTCATACCAGTGTACGACAAAAGTGAAATGGCGTGGCAAACATTATACCGAGATAATCCTGGGTTGCAAACGGTAAAAGCTGTACAAGAGCATCGTGTGTTGCCCATGGACGCATCAAATTTATATGCAGGAAATCAATTTATCGGTGAATCCATGAAAGATATTTTGCGCATCGTTCGAGAGAGCGAGAAAGGAGAAGGCACACATGAATAGACCGTGGTTCTATATGGTTGGCATGATGATATTGCTATTGGTGCTTATAGTCGTGTCCTTGTGTATGGGTATTATTCCCATCAGTGCTGGTGATTTCTTGCATTTAACAGAGGAGCAAGAACGAATTTTATATTTTATACGGTTGCCTAGAATTTTAGTGGCTATTTCTATTGGTATGGCCTTGGCCATTGCAGGGGCAGTCATGCAGGGCGTATTTGGTAACCCGTTGGCAGATCCAGGCATAATGGGCGTTGTATCTGGGGCTTCCACGGGGGCTGTGATTGCGGTAGCATTAGGGTTGTCATCGGTGAGTGCCTATTACATGCCATCCTTTGCATTTATAGGCGCCTTGACAGCGTTGGGTATTACGATGCTCCTCAGTTGGTATAAAGGGCGAATGGACCCTCGCATTTTATTGTTAGCAGGGGTAGCGATCAGCATGCTGTTGGGGGCCTTGACATCTGGAGTTTTAACGTTGATGAATGAATATCGTTTGAAAGAGTTTCTATTCTGGATGGTTGGTAGTTTAGAGTATCGCCGATGGGATCATGTGGCCATTGCGTTACCTGCCATTGCGGTAGGAACAGCGATTATTATAGCATTGAGTAAACATTTAAATATTTTAGTGATGGGCGAAGTAGAAGCAAGAGCTGTAGGTATGAATACCAATCGGTATCGTATGATTTTCTTACTATTATCAGCTATGATGACGGCTATTTCTGTATGTGTAGGTGGTAGTATCGGCTTTGTGGGCCTTGTGGTACCGCACATGGTGCGCCTCTTAGTGGGGCCTGACCACCGCCTTGTGATACCTGCCTCTGCCTTAGGGGGTGCTTGTTTTGTGTTGTTGTGCGATACATTGGGACGAACCTTATTCCATCCTGTGGATATACGAGTGGGCATTATGACGGCTCTATTAGGAACGCCGTATTTCTTATTCCTCTTACATCGTTTGAAAGTGAAAGGAGGTTCTCTATGAATGACGTAGTATTGCGCTTAGAAGAGGTATCTGTATACCGTGATGGACAACCAATCGTTCAAGATGTAACCAAAGACTTTTACAAAGGAGAATGTATCGGTATTATAGGGGCGAATGGGAATGGTAAAACCACATTGCTAAAAGCGATCCGCCAGCTATTACCCTATGAGGGGCATATTTATGGAAATGGACAAGATTTGGCGAAACAGTCGGATATATTTATTGCTAAAACGATGAGTTATATGCAACAACAAGTGGAGATTCCTTACGCTTTCAGTGCTGAAGAAATCGTCATGACTGGTCGTTATGCGTACCAATCTTGGTGGGATAGTGAAAGCGACGAAGATCGCCGTATTGTGCAAGAGGTAATGGCGTATACGGGGGTATCACATTTAAAAGATCATCGCTTAGAACAGGTCAGCGGTGGAGAAAAGCAGCGTATTTTGTTAGCTAAATCACTAGCTCAAGAGACAGATATTATGCTCTTAGATGAGCCGACCTCTGCCCTCGATAAAGGCCATAGTGATGATATGTTCCGATTCTTTCAACATTTGTGCAAGCAAGGAAAAACTATCATTACCGTTGTACATGATTTAGAATTAGCCGCTAAATATTGCACACGATTATTGCTCATTGGGGAACATCGTGTCATTGCAGATGGTACGCCAGAAGAAGTATTGCAGCCAGATTATATTAAACGGGCCTTTGATATGGATACGGATGTATTTAGAGACGAACGGTATGGTCAGTTACGTATAGAAATAATTCCTAGTAAAGGAAGATGGCAAGGAGATTAAGATGAGTACTATATATCCTTTTACAGCCTTAGTTGGACAAGATCAAATGAAATTAGCATTGCTCCTCAATGCGGTAGACCCACGAGTAGGTGGTGTGTTGATACAAGGTGATAAGGGAACGGCAAAATCGACGGCGGTACGAGGCTTAGCCAAGGTGCTGCCTATGCATCGTGATGGAACGCCTATGAAAGTGGTGGACCTTCCTTTGCATTGTACGGAAGACAGATTGGTGGGTACCTTGGATATTGAGCGGATGCTACAAGAGGGAAAGCAAGAGTTTTCTCCAGGCATATTATTTGAGGCCCACGAAAATATTCTCTATGTAGATGAAGTTAATTTACTGGAGGATTATTTAGTGGATACATTGCTAGATGTGGCGGCCATGGGAGTGAATCGGGTCGAACGTGAGGGCATTAGCCATATTCATCCATCTCGATTTATTTTGGTGGGCACCATGAACCCAGAGGAGGGTGCTATTCGACCGCAATTACTAGATCGTTTTGGTCTATCTGTGACTGTGAAAGCAGAAACAGATGTAGCATTGCGGATGGAGGTATTGCGCCGCCGACTGGCCTTTGAAGATAATCCGCAAGCATTTATTGAGTCCTACAGCAATGACGATGAAGCGTTGCGTGAAACCATTGAAACAGCTCGTAAAGTATTGCCTACGATTGTGGTAGATACGAATCTATTAGAATTAATTGCCAATATATCGATTGCCCTAGGCGTAGAAGGACATCGTTCGGATATTACCTTGCTTAATGCTAGTCGTGCCTTAGCGGCCTTACAAGGGGAGCCCCATGTGACCATCGATCATCTGAAACAGTTGACACCTCTTGTGGTATCGCATCGGATGAAACGGAAGCCTTTTGAGCAACGTGAATTTGATGAAAGTATGTTAAAGAATCTATGGGCTACCCATGATACATCCTACAAACAGTAGATAATGTATTTCATAGATACCGTAGTTAGCGAATCTAATATAACTAGCGTAATAGTTTAACTAACAAAGATTTTGTTAAAGGAGGTGAATGGAATGAGTGTACAAATAAATACAGGCATTCACCTCTTTTTGCAAGAACCTTTGTTGCGCACATTGCTGCTCTCAGGTGAAGTGGGAACGGGAAAAACTTATGCCCTGTTACAAGCATTGTATGATAGGGGCCGAATTTATACGACGATTACGTCTCACACCGATGTGAGTGCTATGCATGCAGTAATGGATATACAAAGGACTTTAGAAACAGGTCAGATTGTGACACAAGCACATCCTTGGGATGGCTATGATTTACTTATCTGCGAAGGATTGGATCATTTTGATAGGTTGATGTGGTTACAGATTCTTCATGAGCAAAATCGGCGATACGAAGCGGGAAGACCGCTACAAATCATTGCAACGTATACAGGAACAGAAGGGCTATCGCAATGGGTCTATGATATGGACTTGTGGATTCCCATAGAGTCGCCAGATGCGGACACTAGAGTACAGGTCCTAGCAGATAGAGACCATGCAGATACATATGAGAACAGTGCGACTTGTGAAAGTTACTACATTGAGGGAACTCTTCGCACGGGAACCGCAATAGATGTATATGGATTCTACAGAGAAGAACAGATTTCTCCTGAGGGAAAAATAATGGTTGCATTTGAAAACCATAGAGAAGAGCCGATTCGTTCTAAGGGGAAATTAATAGATATACCTGGAATCCCAACTGTGCATGATAGCATATATACATATATTTCCAGTCTAGTAGAGAAATTCAACATTTCCTTTATGGGAATGGAATATATTCTACTAAAAGCGGCTATAGGTTTAGCTAGAGAAAAAGGTCATCAATTTGTGGAGCCTATCGATGTAGAAACAGTACTTCCTTGGACATTACCACAGAAAATGAAGAACCTAGTGACTCCTCCAATATCTCAAGATGGAGATGCACAGGATCCATCAGATCGAAGGACATCTGATAAGACAAGAACTGAACAAGAGAAACCGCAAGAGGCCAGTTCAAACCGAGAACAAGAGAACAATGGCTCACAAGGGATGGATAGGGAGAACGACCGTGATGAGCAAATAGGAAGAATGTCTCAGGGGATGACAACAGATAGCGATGAATCTCACGATGGACAATCAAAAGAGGAAACCACTCTGGAACTAGATCAGACAGAAGAGGAACTAGATGCTAGTCATGATGGAGGAGACAGAGAAAAAGATACTAACGGACAGGGCCAACGTAAGCCCAATATAGGTAAGATAGAGGAGTCCTTTACACTTTCAGAAGCGGTGGAAACACAGGTGTTACATCTATATGGGATATTGCAATCTGGATCCGAAAAGAAACAAATAGACATCAGTGCCGACGGTCGAGGCTCTAAGGTGCATCGTCAAGGAACTGCAGGGAGAACCATTGCTTGGATTCCAACGATAGTACAAGGGATTATACGCAGCCGCCAACTACCTATTCGGCTAACCATAGAAGATGTCAGATATGCTATGCATCAGGAAATGCCAAAAGAAGCAATCTATTTAGTAGTTGATACAAGCGGATCTATGGGGCAGAGACAACGTTTAAAGGGGACAGAGAAGTTGCTTTCACAATTGATACAAATGATGTATGTAAAACGACAGTATGTATCGCTCATCACTTTTCAAAAGCAGGGGGCGCATTGTGTGGTGCCATTGACGCAGCGAATCGAATCCATCCCCAAAGCACTGGGGGATGCTCGAATTGGGGGCAGAACGCCCTTTGTGAAAGGTCTTGAGGAAGCGGCAAAACAGATAAGAGTCGATATGTCTCAAATGGGGTATATACAGGCTAATGTAGTAGTCATAACGGATGGGAAGGTAACATCTCAAGCACTACAAGGGTTAGAACAAGTTGGCGACTGGCTTATCAGTCAGCGGATACAAACGATTGTAATTGATACCGATACTAGCTTTGTTCGTATGAATCGAGGGAAAGAGATTGCTCGTATGCTAGGGGCAGAGTATGTAAGGGTACAAGACATATAACCAAAGAGCATAGAATCTAACAGTTCCTTATTAAATGAGGGACATCCCCCATACAGGGGTCTCAGAGGCGATAACAACATGTACATTTTACATGTTTGTTACCGCCTCTTTTTGTATGTAAGGATAACAAAATATACTCTTAATGAAGAAAAGTATAGTAATGCAAGGTAAGACAATGTTAGATAATTATTATTATCTTATAGATGAAAATCGATATACACTTTATATGTAGTGATAGAATCTATAGGTAATTATAGCTACCATATGCTACAATAGAATATAGAATCCAAGTTTGGTTTGGTAAAAGGTAAGGTGTAATTATATATGGAAAAACGACAAGATTATTTGCAAATGATTGCAGGTGAGTCGGTGTCCCGTAGACCAGTTTGGTTTATGCGTCAAGCGGGGCGGAGTCAAGAGGCGTATCGCAAGATAAAAGAGCGATATAGCCTATTTGAGATTACTCATCAACCGGAATTATGTGCAAAAGTAACAGCGCTTCCCGTTCATGAGTATGATGTGGATGCGGCTATTTTGTACAAAGATATTATGACTCCTTTGGTACCTATGGGTGTAGATGTAACGATTAAGGCGGGTGTAGGACCTGTCATTGCAAATCCCATACGTTCTCAAGAAGATGTAGCAAATTTACGTGATATTGTAGTAGAAGAATCGCTGGATTTTATGGTAAAAACAATCCAGATTCTTACGAAGGAAATGCTCACAGTTCCCTTAATTGGCTTTGCAGGGGCTCCTTTCACATTGGCTAGTTATATGATTGAGGGTGGCCCTTCTAAGAATTACCAGAAAACTCGTCAATGTTTAGTGGCAACGCCTGAGATTTGGCATGCTTTGATGGAACGATTGACGACTATGTCCATTACATATATGGAAGGTCAAATTCAGGCGGGAGTGAATGCAATTCAAATTTTTGATTCATGGATTGGAGCCCTTTCAATAGAACAATATGAAAGTGGCGTATTCCCCTATATGAAACGTATTATTGGGACCATTAAGGAACGATATCCTCATATTCCTATCACTATGTTTGGCGTAGGCACTAAGCATTTATTTCCTGTGTGGAAAGAATTGCCATTAGATGTAATCGGTTGTGATTGGAGGTGCTCCATTGCAGAAGCAAGCGCGATGGGTATCAAGCAAACATTACAAGGAAATTTAGATCCGGCCTATTTATTCGCAGATTGGAAAACGATTCAAGGTGAAATTGACCGCATCTTAGAAGAAGGTGCTGCCCATGGAAAACATATCTTTAACTTAGGCCATGGTGTTGTGCCAGATGCGAATCCGAAAGTATTGCGAAACATTGTGGAGTATGTACATGACAGAGGATAAAACAACACAAGAAGTTTGTGTATTGGTATTAGATTATGGTTCTCCTCGCTCTTTAAATGATATAGAAGAGTATTATATTCGCATACGGAGAGGCCATAGACCAAGTGATGAAGAATTACAAGGATTACGTCATAAGTATGAACGTATCGGTGGTCAATCCCAATTGATGGAGTCCACAGCGTGGCAAGTTAAGAGATTACAAGAAGAAGTACGAAATCAATTGCCCTTAACAAAGGTGACGGCAGTACAGGGACATAAATACATAGAGCCCCTGATTGCAGACGTAGCTAAGGAATTGAAAGGCTATGATGCGGTAGTGGTGCTCATGATGAATCCTTATGGAACGGACATATTAAATGCATCCTATCTAGAGCCACTGAAACTATTTATGAATGACAGGTGGAAGATAGTGAAAAGTTGGGCGGACGCACCGACATTAGTGCAATCTTGGACAGAACGAGTACAGAAGGCTATGCGTACATTGCCTGTTACGGTGAAACCGTTTTATGTCTTTACGGCCCATAGTGTACCACTGATGCAAGGAATTTCTTATGATGGATATGTGCATAGCTTACAACGGGTGATGCAGACCATGGCAGATCAATTGGCGTTGCCGAACGCTACCCTAGCTTGGCAAAGTGCAGGGACTCGTGGGGAATGGTTAACACCTACGGTGGAAGCTGTCACAGAACAAGCGGGCGCAGAAGGCTATACCCATGTGGTATATATTCCTATCGGCTTTACTTGTACCCATATGGAAGTGTCCTATGATTTAGATATAGAACGACAGGAACAGTGTGAACAGTTGGGGATGACCTATGTGCGAGTACCTATGCCAGACCATGATACTCTCTTTGTGAAAGCCATGGCGCACGGTGTAGTAACAGCTCTCTGGAAGGAGGGATAATATGAAAATAGCAATTATTGGTGGCGGTTTAACTGGCTTGTCTTCCGCTTATTATATGGGTAAGGCATTTCCTCATTGGGAGATTCATGTGTTGGAATCCTCAAATCGTTGGGGTGGAAAGGTGCAAACAAAACGCCATGATGGCTATGTGGTGGAAGTGGGTCCTGATTCCTACTTAGCAAGAAAAACAGCTATGACAGATTTGGTGAAAGAATTGGGCTTAGGTGATACCTTGGTGCGCAATGCTACAGGAGAATCCTATATTTACCATCAAGGTCAAATGAAACCTATCCCTGGAGGTTCTATCATTGGGATTCCCACAGAATTTCTTCCCTTTGCTATGTCTAGCTTATTGAGCTGGTCTGGTAAATTACGAGCTGGATTAGATATGTTTAAGAAGCCATATCCTGGACACGAGGATATGAGTATCGATGCCTTTTTCCGGTATCATTTAGGGGATGAACTAGTCGATGTATTAATTGAACCTCTCTTAGCGGGTATCTACGGCGGAGACTTAAAACGCTTAAGCTTACTGGGAACCTTTCCAGAATTTCGTCAATTAGAACAAAAGCATGGAAACTTGGTTAAAGGTATGATGGCTATGCAAGGTATGCGCAAACAATCTGGGGCTACTACAGAAGGTCAATTTGCCCAGTTAACGGGAGGGTTAGAATCTTTAGTAGATGCGCTAGTGGAGCAAATGCCGAAGAACGTTTCTTTGCACACATCGACTGAGGTGCTAGGCGTATCTTACACAGATAAGCGCTATACAGTGCAAACACAAAACGGTACAGATTCCTACGACCGTCTTGTGATCACTACTCCACCTAAAGCCTATGAAAGATTTTTTGTGGGAGATGAAAATTTTGAAGACTTGCGGCATATGGAACAATCTTCTTGTGCCATTGTAATCATGAGTTTACCAAAGTCAGCGTTTACAAAACCATTGCAAGGCACAGGATTTGTCATCACTCGCAGTACAGAGACACCATTGACGGCATGTACTTACATTTTTAGTAAGTGGCCGCAAACGACACCACAAGACAAGGTGGTACTACGGGTCTTTTTAGGGAAACCTACAGATTCTACAGTAGATACGCACAGTGAAGAAGAATTATGTGAATTGGCCCTTTCAGAAATACGAAATATATTGAAGTTTACAGGAAATCCAGAATGGATGGAAGTAGTGCGGTTACAAAAAAGTATGCCTCAATATGAAGTGGGTCATAAAGATAGAATCGCAACAATCATGGACCATGTGGCACAAAACTATCCAGGACTGGCATTAATTGGAACGCCATTTAAAGGGGTAGGTATGCCAGATGGCATCAAACAAGCATATGAATTAGTAGAAGCATGGAAAGAAGAAACTAAGGAGGTAGTTCCTATGGATACGCATACAGAATCTAACCACGGACATCATGGAGCAGGTCCAGTGGAGGGACGTCCAGAATCTAAGAACGGTCATCATGGAGCAGTGTCTATGGAAGGACGTCCAGAAATAACAGGACTAGAAAAAGTACCTGAAACATACGAAGGTTGGTTTAGCTTGCACGCTAATTATTCCATTAATTTTGAAAAATGGAGAACTTGGTCCGCTGAGCAACAACGTGAAGCATTGCAATCTTTCAAGGATTTTATTGGGAATTTAGAAACAGCTCATGAAGCCAATGAAAGTAGCTATGCTATGTACCAAATTAATGGTCATAAGGGAGATATTATGTTTTGGTTCTTGCAACCAAGCTTACAAGAGTTAAACGAAGTGGAATTACAATTGAAAAAATTACCAATTTTCAGTGTATTACAACCGGAATCTTCCTTCGTGTCCGTTATCGAGGTGAGCAATTATGTAAAATCGCCGAAAGACCACCCAAAAGTACAAGCTCGGTTATACCCTAAAATTCCAAGATTAGCTTGTATGTGTTTTTACCCTATGGCGAAGCAACGTAATCTGACAGATAATTGGTATATGCTAGATCGTCAAAGTCGTGGTAGCATGATGCGTTCTCATGGTCAAATCGGCAAAAAATATGAAGACACTATCAAAGAATTTACGACGGGTGCGTTTGGCATGGATGATTGGGAATGGGGCATTACCTTGATGAGTGATGATCCAATTCAGTTCAAAAAAATCGTCAATGAAATGCGTTTTGATGAAGTGAGCGCTCGCTTTGGGATTTTTGGGCCATTTACAATTGGTACGATTCTTGATATAGATGGCATAGAGCATTTGTTTTCCTAATCCACTCATGAGATATTAAACAAATAAAGAAATAGAATTAAAGGGCTCTATAATAAATGTTGGGGCTACTCATATAAGAGTAGTCGCCAACATTCTTTTTTTGCAATAAAATAGACATAT